>JAIRJU010000063.1 GCA_031260485.1 Pseudomonadales bacterium
GATGCGGTCGGTCTGCTCGATCTGATAATAGTCCACGGAGGCCTGCAAGCCACGCACGAAGCTCGGCTGGTAGACGAACCCGGCTGTCCAGGTGTCGGCTTTTTCGGTTTTCAGGTTGGGATTGCCTTCGGTCGAGGTGGTCGTCAGCACGTCTTCCCCGTACTTGCGATCGGTGACGGTGCCGCCGCCGGCGCCGCCGATCTCGAAACGCTCGTTGAAGCCCGCTTCGCGCATGTCGCGCGAGAGAGTCGAGCGCAGGCGCAGGCCCGGGATGACACCGATCTCGATTCCCGCTTTATAGGAATCGCTGGTGCTGCCTGGCGTGTATTGCGAGCGGCGGTACGCGAGGTTGGTGTGGATGGATTGGCCGCCGCTGGTCTGGAGCAGCGGCGCGTCGATTTCGCCAAAGGCTTCGCGCACGATCACGCTGCCATTCATATAGCCGATTGTGGAATTTTGATTCAAATTTGGCGAGGATTGGTAACTCGCTGGCACACCGCGAATACCCAGCGCAGGCACGTTTTGCGGGCCGCCATAGGCTTCAAGATACAACGGCATCCCGTATTGCAGGATGCTGTCTTGACGCCAGTTTACGCCGAGTGCCATCGCAAACTCGCCGGCGCCCAAACCTTGCCAAATCGGCCCTGAAAACACCGCTTCCGCAAAATTCTGTTTGGCGAGGCTGTAGCGCTCCTTGGGCGTTTCCAAGAGGTAATCCTGCACCGCCTTGCTGGCATTGCCGTGGCCGAAGATATTGATCGGCACACACTTTTCGATCGTGCCATCTTCGTAGCCAATCGGGCCAGGCACAGGCACGACATCGCTGCCGGGCTGCTTGAGCCACCAGGCGCCTTGGCCCCAGCCTACCGTTACATTCGCCACCGACGCCTGCAATTGCGCCACGGTCGGGTTGAAGCGTTTGATGTTGCAGATGATTTCGCCCGTGCCACGGTCGGCCTCGGACACTAGCGTCGTCGTGCCGCGGTACACCTCTACCGCGTCGATGCCGAGAAAAAGGCGATCCAAACGCAAGCGTTCCGCATAGCCGATGCGCTTCGATTCGCCGGACTGCGCATGTAAACGCAGGTTCCACTTGCCGGGCAGTTCCTGATCGAGACCTGCCATCAAGGAATAAGTTTGATACTTGTCGCTCTCGGTGATGTGATCGACGATGTTGTCGCCGGTGCCCGCAAGCAGGGCATCACGTACCGTGCCGAACTTACGCAAGCCAAACGAATTGAGGTTTGCATCGACCATGGCCTGCCGCACGGACGCGGGCAGGAAGGCATTTTCCCGATAGATGGTCGCCTGCGTGGTGGAACCTTCGAGCACCGGCATCCCCAGACTGTTATTGCCGCGGCGGCCACTGAGCGTGCTTTGAATCTCTCCCAACAGGATGTGCCCAAATACCTTGGTTTGCTCACTCAAGTCGAACTGAAGGCCGAGGAATCCGGTATTTCTCACCACGCCCGCCGACGAAACGCCGGTGTCGAAGGCGCGGATGCCGATGTTGCTTTCCGGCCCGTCGATGGTGTTCTGGATCGTACAGGTGACACCGGGCGCGGTGTAACAGCCGATCGAGCCCATCTGGAACGGACGGATGGAACGGCCATCGGCGGTGAAGGTCTGCCTATCGAGCGGGGTTCCCGGCGCACTGATGAGACCTGCCGCGGTATTGGCGGTGGTCACCGCGTTCGGCTTGACGATGCGCTGCGGAATGTTGCCCGATGCGCGCTCCGCAGGCGTTGCGCTGGCCCACGCGGGGTTTTGCACATAGGCATAATTTTGGAACCAATCGGCAAAATCACCATCGGCGCGATTGCGCTCGAATTCCTTGAGATCCTGCCGCTCCAGCGAAAATATCGTGTGCAGCCGTTCGCCAACGCGGAAGCCGCCCGCGAATGAGGCGGTATAGTTGACCCCATCCCCTTGCTCGGTAACTCCGCTGCGCATATCCACTTTGTAACCTTCAAATTGCCGGTTCAAAATGAAGTTCGTAACCCCAGCCAAGGCATCGGCGCCATAGGCCGCGGTGGCACCGCCTGTCACCACATCGACACGCTGCAACAAAGCGGTGGGAAACATATCCGTATTGACCGTACTGGTACGATCCGCCGGCACCACGCGCGCGCCATCGAGCAGCACCAGCGTGCGATTCGCGCCCAGGTTACGCATGTTGATGTTACTGGTGCCGGTGAAGGTGCCCAGCGAGCCGTTCGCATTGCGCGGACTGGTATTGGAAAAAAATTGCGGCAGTGAACTGAGCGATTCGGTGATGGTGCCACTGGGCGCCAGTTGCACCAATTGACTCGCTTCAACCGACGTCACCGGCACCGGTGTCGTGAAACCGACATCACGCATAATGCGCGAACCAGTGACGGTGATTTCCTCCAGCGGCGCGCTTTCGCGGCTCTGATTCTGCTCTTGTGCCATCACCACGCCCGTACTGCCGGACACGATCGCAGCGATAGCGGTGGCCAAAAGCCTGCGTTTTCCCTCGGATAAAATCATGCGCTCGCCCTCTTTAGTTGTTAATTGTTATTTACTAATTATTATTTACCGTTTTGTCGCTATTGTTGTTACCGCAAATGTTGTTACCACAGATGTTGTTACCACAGCCGGTGGCGCTGGCTCAGCCCTTCACCACGAATCGCCACGAACCGCCTGGTTCCCTCATCAATCTGGACGGACCTCACGACGCTAACGAATTCACCTAGCTCTTGTCATCACTTTTTTTCATGGCGATCGTGATAGGCTACTCCCACTTCCCAGCCCACTACCGCCATGAACGCCACCGCCAACTCCAGCAACTCCAGCTTTACGCCGCTGGTCGATCACCTGCTGATCGCCATGCCGCAGTTACAAGATTCCTACTTCGCTAACACGGTAGTCTATATCTGGCGCCATGATCCCGGTGAAGGCGCGCTTGGCCTGGTCGTCAATCTGCCCATCCGAATGCAGCTTTGGGAAGTGCTCGACCAACTCAAGCTCGACGACCGCCGGCCTCGCGCCGCGTCGCAAATCGTGCTCAGCGGCGGCCCGGTGGAAACCGCGAAAGGCTTTGTGCTGCACGATGACAAACCCCGCTGGCCTTCCTCGCTCGCCATCACCGAATCGCTCACGCTCACCGCCTCGCGCGACATCCTCGCCGACATCGGCACCAACAGCGGCCCGGAGCGTTTCATCGTCGCGCTCGGCTACGCCAGTTGGTCGCCTGGGCAGTTAGAGCGCGAACTGCGCGATAACACCTGGTTTACCTGCCGCGCTCAGAGCGACATCATTTTTTCCACCGACTTCGCGCGCAAACCCGAAATGGCCGCCGCCACGCTCGGCTTTTCCATGAGCCAACTCGCCACCGATGTTGGCTATAGTTGATGCGTGTCTATCGAACACCGTGAGCACACATCAAACCTTGCTCGCCCTCGACTATGGCACCCGCAAACTCGGCGTCGCTGTCGGCCAAACTCTTACGCGCACCGCCACCGGCATCGCCGTCTTGCCGGTGCGCACGCTCGACCCCAACTGGGCGCAACTCGATGCGCTGGTGCAGCGCTGGAAACCCGATGCTTTCGTGGTGGGCCTGCCCCTCAACATGGACGACAGCGAAGGCCCAGCAAGCGTGCGCGCGCGCCAGTTCATCACCAAGCTCGACGCGCGCTACGGCAAACCGATCCATGGCGTAGACGAACGCCTCAGCACCCGCGAAGCCCGCGACATCACCCGTCAAAACGCCGAACGCGCGGGCAAGCGCCCTAATAGCCGCGCCTTGGTCGATGCGCTGGCGGCACAGTTGTTGTTGGAGAGTTATTTCGAAAATTGAAACGATTGTTCAATAATATGCTATTTTTAAGATCTGCGTTATAAATTCCCCTCCTGTGGAGGGGTGCCCGCAGGGCGGGGTGGTGCCGTAGGCAGAGGTGGCACACGGTAAATACCCCAACCACCCCGTCCGCCTACGGCGTCCACCCCTCCACAGGAGGGGAATAGTCCTGTGGCCCCTAATGCTGGGTTACGCCTACCCAACCATACGAAGGCCATTTTTTATGGAATTACCAATAAAAAACAATCCTCACAGCGTTTCCGGCGCGCGCGCCTTGGCGCGAGCGTCGTCGCGGTTTACGACGCCTTGTTCCACCAAGCGTTTGAGCGCTTGATCCAAGGTCTGCATCCCCAATTGCGCGCCGGTTTGCAGCACCGAGTACATCTGCGCCACTTTGTCTTCGCGGATCCGGTTGCGGATGGCGGGGGTACACCAGAGAATTTCGTGCGCCGCGATGCGGCCACCGCCTTCGCGTTTGAGCAGCACTTGCGCCACCACCGCCTGCAACGATTCCGCCAACAACGTGCGCACCAAGGCTTTTTCCGCGCCGGGGAATACGTCCACGATACGATCCACCGTTTTTGCCGCAGAACTGGTATGTAAGGTACATAACACCAGATGGCCGGTTTCCGCCGCGGTGAGCGCCAGGCGAATGGTGTCGAGATCGCGCAGTTCACCCACCAGGATGACATCCGGATCTTCGCGCAGTGCAGCGCGCAGCGCGCTGGCGAAACTGGGCGTATCGCGCCCCACCTCGCGCTGCGTCACCAGCGACAACTTGCTCGTATGCACGAACTCCACCGGGTCTTCGATGGTGAGAATGTGCTGGCGCCGCGTCGCATTGAGATGATCGAGCAGCGCCGCCAAGGTGGTGCTCTTGCCCGAGCCGGTGGGGCCAGTGACACACACCAACCCGCGCGGCAACGCACAAAGGCGTTCAAATACCGCGCCAAGCCCCAGTTGCGCCGGCGTGGGAATGGCAGAGGGAATGAGCCTGAGCACCGCCGCCGCGCCGCGCCGCTGCATGAACGCGTTGACACGGAAACGCGCGAGAGTGGGGAGAGGGAGCGTACAGGCGAAATCCAACTCCAACTCGCGTGCATATGTCTCGCGCTGCGCAGCGCTCATTATCTCGAACAGCAGCGCACGTACCTCTTCGTGCGCAAGCGGCGCGCAATCACAGGGCTGTATGTCGCCATCGAGGCGCAACAGCGGCGGCAAGCCTACACTCAGGTGCAGATCGGAGGCGCCTGCGCGCATCGCCTGTTCAAGCAGCGGCTGTATTGGCATCCGCGTTTTCCCGGTTGAGTTTTCCATTACACTCACACACTCTTAGTTCCGCCTTCCGCACGCGCGGAGCAGAAAGTCTCCTGTCATTTTTTCAGGCCCTTACACGCATGAATTCCACCATCGCCACGCGTCTTGCCGCTCTGCGCCCGCGCATCGCGGCAGCCGAAGCCGCGGCTCAGCGAAGCCTGGGCACGGTGCAATTGCTCGCCGTCAGCAAGATGCAGGACACCTGCAAACTGCGTGAGGCCATTGCCGCGGGTCAACACGCATTCGCCGAAAACTATCTCCAGGAAGCGCTCGATAAAATGGACACTCTGCAAGACGCTGGCACACTCACCTGGCACTTCATCGGCCCCATACAATCCAACAAAACCCGTGCGCTGGCCGAGCGCTTCGATTGGATTCACAGCCTCGATCGCAGCAAGATCGCCCAGCGTCTCAACGAGCAACGCCCGCCTCAGCACCCGCCGCTGAACGTACTGATTCAGGTGAACGTGAGCGATGAAAACAGCAAATCCGGCATCGCTCCTCGTGACGTTCCCGCCCTCGCCTCCACCGTGGCGGCTTTGCCGCGCCTGTGCCTGCGCGGCCTCATGTGCATTCCCGCGCCTGAAGCCGAACCCGAACGGCAGCGCCAGCCTTTTCGCCAGTTGCGCCAACTGCGCGATCAGTTGCTCACCGCTGGCTACGCCGCTTGCACCGAACTTTCCATGGGCATGAGCGCCGATTTCCCTGCCGCGATCTTGGAAGGCGCCACCTTCATCCGTATCGGCACGGATGTGTTTGGAGCGCGTCAGTAAAGACCATCGCAGGCAAATTCGCCAAAAAACTTTTGCTAAAAAAAAGCCCCACACAAGGCGGGGCTGGAGAGAGGGCTCCAAGAAGCAGAGAAAAACTTGTCTTCGTAGCGGCAACATCTCTGCTGCCGCCACGAAGAAACTACAACCTTAGAAGCTATAGCTTTAGAAACTATAGTTGAGCTGCACGCCAATGGTGCGCGGGCGCGCCATGCTGCCGTTGATGTAGCCGCCGCTGTCGGCGTTGGCGCTGGTGCCGGGGAGGCGGTACGTCTGCTGATGGTTGGTCAGGTTGGTGACGTACAGCGCGTAATCGATACCTTGCACGTTGACGCCCGCGCGCATGTTCAGGTTGTAGTTGGACAGCGCCATCCAGGTCCAGGGGTTGTAGGCGTTGGTCAGACCGGCGTTGTAGCGGTCGAGTTCGGCCTGCGAGCCTTGCACGTAGGAATCCGTGTAGGAGTAATCGCCACGGATATAGGCATCGTTACCGCCCACCTGGAAATCGTACTGCGGGCTGATCGAGAACGACCAGTCAGGTACGCCACCCAGATTGTCGCCTTTCTTGAACACCACGTTGCTGGCGGGGTTGGTGGGATTGGATAGGATGTCTTCAGCGTAAGCGGCCTTGTTGTAGCTGACATTGATGCCCAGGCTCAGATCGCCGAAACGGCCCGTGGCCTGCACTTCCGCGCCCTTGGATACAGCGCTGCCCGCGTTGTTGAGGTAGCTGAAACCGCAGGCGACGTTCTGGCTGTACTGCATCTGGGTCCAGTCGATGTAGAACAGCGCAGAGTTGAGCTGCACCCGGCCGTCGAGAACCCGCGCCTTGTTACCGATTTCGTAACTGGTCACGGTGTCTTGCTTGTAGGTGAGCGGGCTTTGGGTCAAGCCCAGGTCAGCCAAAGCCTGTTGGCACTGGCCACTGGCGGGTACCGGCGGGTTCACGCCGCCCGGACGGAAGCCCTTGGAGTAGAGCGCATAGACCATGTTTCTGTCGTCGATCTGATACGACAAGCCTACCTTCGGCGTGGTGTTCGTCTCTTTCGATGACAAGATGGTGTACTGCACGCCGCAATGCGACGAATCGGGGCAGCCTGTGAGGTCGGTAGGGAACAGGATGTTCTGTACCGCTGGGTTGGTTAAATCCACCACTGGGTTAGTGGCCGAGTTCGGCTTGGTCGGATCCTGCGAGACGAACTGCACATCCGCCGCCAGCGGCATGAAGGCATCCTGCTCCATGCCGGGGATGGTGATGCGCGGCGGGAAGCCGGCAACGAGCGCACCGTACTGTTGGCGGAAATCCTGCTTGTACTTGTTGTAGCGCAGGCCCAGCGTCAGCGTCAGTTTGTCGGTGATGTCGTAGTTGCCTTCGGCGAACACCGCCCAGGTTTTCTCGCCCATCCACACTTCGCGGTCAGACACATCCTGCTGCCAGGTGTCGAACGCGCCAACGCCCGCGGGCGAATTCACGCCCCACTGCGGCAAGAAGTACCCGCCCCCGCGCCAGATGCCGGAAAGGCCGCTCAAGTGCATGGCGACAGCGTTTTCGTTGCTGGTTTCACGGCCGTGCATGTGGATGTCGGAATCGCTGTAGTAAAGGCCGCCCACCCAAGACAGCGGGCCTCTGCCGTTGGAGGTGAAACGCAATTCCTCGCTCTTGGAGGTGCGCTGGTTTTCGTAGTTGTACCAATCGGCATAGCCTGGGAAACCCGGTACGTAGCGGATGCCGCGGTAGCACGCCTGCGGATCGCCTGGGTTGAGGCCAGGGCGCAGCGCGTTGATGCCTTCCACGCACTGCGTGGTGCCCCAGATATAGTTGCCAAGGTTACGGGTGCCGCCGCCGGTACCACCGGTGAAGGTGTAACCATGCGTTTCATCATCGACATAGCTGGTGATCGAACGCACCGAGAAGCCATCGAAGGTGCCGTCGATCGTCAAGGACGGCAGCATCAAACGGGTGTTGCGTGGCGAGGCCACGTACTGAACACCGCCAGGCTGGGTCGAGCTATACAAGCCGGTGCCAATGGAATCGTAGTTGTACCAGGGCATGGCGTTTTGGGTATGTGCCGGAATTTCCTGGTCGAGGCCCGCGTAATAGTACGTTACCGGGCTGCCGTTCTTGTCGACGAAATTCAAGCGGCCAACGCCCGCGGTGTAGTTGCCGCCCGCACCCGGACGGTTGCTGTTGGTGAAGCCCACCACCGGCTGCGAATTCGGGCCGTATTTGCTGTAATCAATCGCTGGGTTGGGAATACCGTTGCGGAACACGGAGCCCGACCAGGTGATCTGTTCCGAGGGCCCCCAGACGTTATTGCTGTCGTTGGAATAATCACCGCCCCAGTACAAGGCAGGCGTCAGCGACCAGGTGTTATCAATCTCCCACAACACGGAGGCGCGGACATATTTGGTTTCGTTCCAGTTGTTGTTTTCAGAGAACGTGAGGCCGTCGTAGACGCTCTTGGAATCGACCCAGCCGCCTTGCTTGCGGTAATCGCCGCTGACACGGAAACCCAGCGTGTTTTCAACCAACGGGCCGCCGAACGCAAAGCCCACTTCCTTGGAGGGAGCGCCTTGTTCAGTGTTGGCACCATCGAAACGCAATCTGCCGGAAAACTCGGTCAAGCTTGGTGTAGGCGTGATGAAACGGATCGTGCCGCCTTCGGAGGAATCGCCATACAAGGTGCCTTGCGGGCCGCGCAACACTTCGACGCGCTCAACATCATACAAATTGGGGAACGGCGCGCCGTTACCGGTTTGCAGACCGTTGATCATGCGGCGCTGTAGCGCGGTGTCGTCGAGATAGAAGCCGGTGGTTTGCGAGCCAACAGTGCTGCCGCCGCCAATGCCGCGGATAACGAAGCGCGGGTTACGATCGCCGCCGCTCTCCACGAATTGCAAGCCGGGCACTACGCGCTGAAGATCAGCACCAACGCGGATGCCCTGATTGGTCATGCTTTCCTGACTGACGGCGCTGATCGACATCGGCACCTGATTGAGAGCCGCCGACTGGCGCGTCGCCGTTACCGTGATTTCTTCGAGAATGCCGCCCGCGGCGGTAGGGTCCTGCTGCGCGTGAACAGACCCCGCCATGAGGCTGGCCAGCGCCGAGAAACAAAATGGCAGGGCTGGGCGCAGCCCTTTGGATTGGAATCCACGATGTGCATGGAACATGGAAAACTCCCCCCTTGGGATTTTTTGTAGAGATCACCACGGCATCAGTCAGATAGAGGACGCCACGGGCGCGCGCTTTATAAAGAAATTATTCGCGCGAGGGAATCAGACCAATGGGGAGTTGACGAACGGCTTGAGAAAAATCAAGCACGGGGTGAAAACAGCAAAAACCGGTATTTGATTGGCATGATTATGCCCAATGCGGAACAAGCGCCTCCTTTGGAGTACAAACACCTGTCTTGGCGATCAGCGTAGTGGCTTAGACAAGGGTAGTAACGCGATGCAGATCATCTGCCTACGGCAGTACCACCCGCCCTACGGGCACCCCTCCACAGAAGGGGCATTTAGCGCCGGTGGCGATCGGTATGGCGGTGGAAAGGAGAGAAATGATCCCTCGCTTGCCGCAGCACAATTCCCCTCTGTGGAGGGGTGGCCGCCGTAGGCGGACGGGGTGGTGGGGAGTCTAAGCGCGGTAGGCTAGGCTGCTAAACCCAGCCTTTCCATCGACCGCCAGCCAGTTTGTGCTGGGTTTGGCAACCCGGCCTACCTTGCTGAGAAGTATTGCTTGGCTTTTGCAGAGAAGCTGATGGCATAGCCCCACCATGCAAGTAGCAGAGGTATTAAAATATGCCTAGCAAAGCCACCCCCCCCGCTTGCTGCGCAGCATTGTCGTAGACGGCTGTGTCCGGCCCAAAGATGCTAACTGCGGCAATGCCCACCAACACCAATAGACCAAACCAGCGTCCCCACCGTTTTCGCCTGAAAATCCCGACGCAACCCGCCAAGAGCACCCCCACGGAAACGATTTGCAAGCCAATAACAGCGGGTATCCCTTCTGGATTAGGAAGCTGACTGATATTTGGCACAACCAAAAGGAGATATTGCACCAAGTTGACAGAAGACATGAAACTGTACAGCACAATAACGCCCAGCAGAAACCATATGGAAACTGGACGTGGATTGAGCGACCGAGGCGTTTCTGCATCAGCATTAACAACAGAAGGGCTGTTTGGATTTTTCATTATGAATACCCAAAATTTAGTTAAAAATACTAAGCGCGGTAGGCTGGGTTGTTAAACCCAGCTTTTCCATCGACCGCCAGCCAGTTTGTGCTGAGTTTGGCAACCCGGCCTACCTTGCTGTGCTCAGCGACATTTATTCAGCCCATATAAGGAATTTTTCAATCATTTCACCAAGATTCATTACTCCGCCAAATGCCTCAAAAACGTCCCCATTTCTGCGTGCAAAAATCCAATCACTATCTGATCTATCAATTTTAACTTCTTGAAATTTTTCATGCTCCATATTTGTATTTTTTAGGTCTATTTTTATAGACCACCCAGGATTATCTAAAGTATCAATTTTAACTCCGCAGTCTTCATGCCAACCATCTACACATTGCCGCGAAAACCAGGCGCAAAGCTTTGTGATGTTATCCATCAGTTACCCCTCCTTTCTATGGCTTTCTGTGCAGTCCGAATGTCATCCATCGTCGCTGCTCGAGTTATTCCAGGGCTCAGACTCGCTTGGCCGTTCGGCGCAACATTAAGGTCTTGAAATTTCACATGTGGAGTTGGAATTTCTTCACCGAGCGATTTCTCAAAATGAGCCTTTCCAGCGAGGTCAATCTGCATTCGGCCAGATGGAGTCATAACGGAGACGCGGTTCTTTCCAATTTGTTCAGCAAGATTGGCACCAGCCTCCTCAACGGTCAAAACTTTTGATGAAATACTCTCTGCAACGTCCAAAGCATGAGCCGCATCACCAACCTCATCCACCACCTTCGCAACATCCGCCGCCTCATTCACCACCTTGGTCGCATCAACCAACTTATCCGCGCCCAGCGCCACCTTGCCCACGATGCCAACGGCTTTGACCACTGACCCAAGCGGTACCACCGCCGACACCAGCGAGCCCGCCTTCTGCGCCGTGTTATTCAACGTGAACGGCTCGCTAACCAGATTCTTCGTGCGTAACTGGTTGGCCTCTGCCGCCAGCGCGTTGGCTTGTTCAACGTCGCCGTTGTTGTAGGCGTCCACGGCGCGCGCATCGCGCGCTGATGCTTCTCTCAAGGTGCCTGCAAGGAACTTGCCCGTCGTGATCGCCAGATTCCACGCATTCGCGGGCAGATTACCTAGCCCTTTGAGAATGCCAAGGTCCAGGTTAAGCACACTGTCCACGCTGGCGCTGGCTACCTGATTGATGGCTTCGGCGGTACCGGTAGCGGCATTGACGACTTTCTGCCCGAGCGAGCTTGGGTTTTTGATAAGGTCGATAACGGTTTGAAGCGCGGCATCGCCCAACTCAGCCGCAGTTTCAACCACCGTATCTACTGCGGCGCCGACCATTTGCGTGGTGGTATCGGCGACTTTTTCCACAAACGAGCGTGGGTCATTGGCGTCGTCGATGAGCGCTTGCAGGGCATCGTTGGGCCCAATCCTGTGTGTGGTAATGATGATCTCTTCTATGTCCGAGGGTGCGTCCTCATCATCGTTTTGGGCGAGCGTTGCATCATTTTTGGAATGATCGTCTAAGGGAGGAGGTTCATCCTCGATCTGGGCGACGTCGTCCGGCGCTTGATCTGAATTGCTGCTGCCTGCACCTGTGTTATCCCAGTCAAGATCAATGACTGAGGGAGCAAGCGCAGTTAAATTTAAGGGAAGTTCAGGCAATACCGGTTCAGGCTTGTGCCCGTAAATCTGGAGTACCTCTATAGCTTGGCTGTCTTCTTGGGCGTCGTTATCCGTTTCAGCGCCGCTGCCTGTGTAGTAGGTGGTTTCCTGAGCATCCCCGGTGCCGCTATCGTTCGTAAATAACCAACCGATCGTTAAATCAAGGTCTAGTGAGGGCGCTTGCTTGCCGACAATGGTGATTTCTTCTATGGCCGGGTTGGCAGCGGGAAGCGGTGCGTAAACATTGATTGCGTTTGGGTTCGGGGCGGGGCCATCGTCCTTGGCTGCTTCGGTGTCGTTCTGAGTGTCGTTAATGATCGTGATGGTGGTGGTGCCATCTGGTTCTTCGGTGCGGATTAAATTTTCTTCCGGAATTTCGGTCCAGCCTGTGTAGTAAGTGCCTTCATCCCAGTAGCCGCCGTCTCCGCCGCTACTAAATATGGCGCCCCAGCCTAAGGTGTCTGCGGCGTCGTAGGAGCCGTAAACGTTGAGCACCTCGATGCCCGTAGGCATACCGTAGACGTCAACTTCGATCCATGCCTCGACCCAATCATTGATTATTCCCCGAAACCAATTACCCGTCACTGGATCAATGCCTTCAACCATGTGATCGACCCACATGCCAATGTACATACCCATCCCTCGCTTGATTAAAAAGTTTAACTATTTGTTATAAAAAAAGACAAACCCGAACCCCTCACCCATAAAAAGGTGAGGGACCGGAAAAGAGAAAAACAAGAACTTTCATTCTAATAACTAATTATTCCAGTATTAGAAATCGTAGTTCACCTGCACCCCAATCGTGCGAGGGCGCAACATAATACCGCCCATGTAGTTGCTGTCGCCGTTGTCAGTAGTGCCGGTGTAACGGTGTACTGCTTCGCGGTTGTTGAGGTTGTTGATGTAAAGCGAGTAGCCGACCCCATTCACGTTGATGCCAGCACGCGCATTGAGGTTGTAGTTCGGCAGCGTCTTTTCGGTGATCGGGTTATAGGCGTTGGCGATCCCCTGCGCAGCCTTTTCCTTTTCCGCCAACGAGGCATTCTTGTAAGACGGCGTATACGAATAATCGAAACGTACATAGCCATCGTTGTCGGCCACGCGGAAGTCATATTGCGGGCTGACCGAGAAAGTCCACGGCGCGGTGTTACCGATATTGTCGCCCTTCATCCGAGTAACGGTGAGCAGGCCGCCCGGCTTGTTCGGGTTTGAATAAATGGTTTCTGCGTATTGCGCTCTGGTGTAACCGGCGTTGAAGCCGATACCAAAAGGTCCAAAACGGCCACTGACCTGAAGTTCGCCGCCCTTGGAAACAGCGGAGCCCGCGTTGTTGATATAGCTGAAACCGCAGGCCACGTTCTGGGTGTACTGCATATTGGTCCAGTCGATATAGAACAGCGCGCTATTGACCTGCACCGTGCCATCGAGTACCCGCAGACGCGCCTTGTTACCGAGTTCATAGCTGGTCACCTGGTCTTGATTGTAGGTGAGCGGGCTCTGTTCGAGGCCCAGATCGGCCAAAGCCTGCTGACACTGGCCGCTGGCCGGTACCGGCGGGTTCACGCCACCGGGGCGGAAACCTTTGGTGTAGATGCCGTACACCATGTTGGTGTCGCTGATCTGATAGCCGAGGGCCACCTTCGGCGTGGTATTGGTTTCAGTCGATGCCAGCCGCGTGTACTGCATGTTGCAATCGGGCGAGTTTGGGCAACCTTCAACGTCGGTGGGGAACATCACCTTGATGATGTTCGGGTTGAGCAGATCCACGATCGGGTTAGTGGCCGAATTTGGCTTGGTGGGATCGGCCGAAACTGCTTGGACATTCGCCGCCAAGGGGAAGAAGCCATCAGCCTCCAGGCCCGGTATGGTGATGCGCTGCGGCAAACCGGCTACCAGCGCGCCATATTGCTGACGGAAGTTCTGCTTGTACTTGTTATAGCGCAAGCCCAAGGTCAGGGTCAGTTTGTCGGTGATGTCGTAGTTGCCTTCGGCGAATATGGCGGAGGTTTTCTCATCCGTCCACGATTCGCGGTCGGACACGTCTTGCTGCCAGGTATCGAAGGCGCCGGTGCCGGCCGGCGTGTAGATGCCCCACTGCGGCAGATAGTACCCGCCGCCGCGCCAGATGCTGGAGACGCCGCTCAAGAACATGGCGCCCGCGTTTTCGTTACTGGTTTCGCGGCCGTGCATGTGGATCGTGGAATCGCTGAAATACAAGCCTCCTACCCAGCTCAGCCGGCCTTTGCTATTGGACGAGAAGCGCAGTTCCTCGCTGGTCATCTTGCGCTGGCTTTCGTAGTTGTACCAATCGGCATATTGCGGGAAGCCTGGCACGTAACGGGTGCTGCGGTAACAGCCCAAGGGATCGCCGGGGTTGAGGCCAGGGCGCGGGCGGTTGACGTTCGGATCGCAGGCCGTGGTACCCCAGATGTAAGGTGTGCCCAGGTTACGGGTACCGCCGTTGCCGCCGCTGAAGGAATAACCGTTGGTGCGGTCACTGACATAGCTGGTGACCGACTTGACCGCGAACCAATCGAGATCGACATCCACCACCAAGGACGGCAGCGTCAAGCGCGTGGTGCGCGGCGAGGGAATGTACACGGCATCGCCGGGAGCGGTCGATTTGTAATAGCCGTTGCCGTTGGAATCGAAGTTGTACCAAGGCATGGCATTCTGGGTGAAGGCCGGGACTTCCTGGTCGAGCGCGGCGTAGTAGTAGGTGCGCGAAACGCCGTTGGGATCGTTGTACGCGATCTGCCCCACCCCTGCGCGGTAATTGCCGTTGGCGGTAGGGCGGCCCGCCGTGGTGAAGCCCACCACCGGCTTGGAGTTCGGGCCGTATTTGCTGTAATCGATCGCTGGGTTAGGAATACCGCTGCGGATGATCGAACCCGACCAGGAGATCTGTTCCGAAGGGCTCATGACCGTGCCGTCGTCGTTGGAGTAATCCACGCCGCTATAGATAGCAGGCATGATCGACACCCGGTCGTTCACTTGCCACAGCGTTGCCAGGCGCACGTATTTGGATTCGGACCAGTTGATGTTTTCAGCGAAGGTTTCGCCGTTATACAAGGACTTGGAATCGACATAGCCGCCGGTGCGGGTGTAGTTGCCGCTAACGCGGAAACCCAGAACATCCGGGATCAGCGGGCCGCCGAAGGCCAGACCGATTTCCTTGGAGGGTGCGCCTTTGTCAGTCTGGGAACCATCGAGACGCATCCTGCCGCTGTATTCGGTCAGGCTGGGCGTGGGGGTGATGAAACGGATCGTGCCGCCTTCGGAGGAATCGCCGTACAGCGTGCCTTGCGGACCACGCAGCACTTCCACACGCGCCACGTCGTAAAGGTTGGGGAAGGGCGAGCCGCCGCCGGTCAGAAGGCCCGGCACCGTGCGCCGCTGTAGCGCGGCATCATCGAGATAAAAACCGGTCGTTGCAGAACCGGTGCCGCTGCTGATGCCGCGGATGGTGAAGTTCGGGTTACGGTCACCGCCGCCTAATGAAAATTGCAAGCCAGGCACCAAACGCTGAAGGTCGGCGCCGCTCTTGATGCCTTGCAAGGTCAAACTTTCCTGGCTGAGTGCGCTGATCGACATCGGAATGCTGTTGGCGCTTGCTTCTTGGCGCGTCGCCGTTACCGTGATTTCTTCGAGCAGTGCGGCGCCTGCCGCGGTATCCCGAACCTGCGCCTGAAGCGTTGAAGCCGCTATGAAGCTTGCCAGCGCCGTAAGGCAGAAGGGTAGCGGCGTGAAACGTCTGGATCGAACTGGAACAGATGAGTGATGCGAGTGAAACATGAGTATTCCCCTGATTTAGTTAATAGTCATTCTTCGAGAGCAACACGGCCCGACTACTCAACAAACGCCGCGCCAGCCTTTATAAAAAATTTATTCCAATAAAAGAACCAGGCCGATGGGTAGTCAAGGTTTGGCCAAGACTTTGTACTATGAATTATCGGTACTAAATGGCAGAATTATGCAAATCTGGAACGCACTCTTTGTCTGAAGCGACTAGAAACACTATTGATGTATCCAAAGAGGCATAAACCCTGCGACTCGCACAGAAAGTTGGGGGAGCCCCACCCTAGACTAATGGACTACCCTAATAGCTAGATGCCGCCTCACCAATCCCCTAGCCATAACGCCAGTAGACCAGCCTTAATAGACTAGCCAACCCAAAAATACTACCCCATAGACCTAGACAAATCGCGCCGCATTACACCTACCCCCTAGCCGTTTTACCTAGGAACATTGGCAGGAAAGCCCTAGCCTATGGGCAGGTTCATGGCTGCACAGCAATCGCAGCGCCTTCATGTAAAATGCGGCGATGCTCAATTCAAACCTTACCATTGGCTTCATCGGCGCTGGCAACATGGCCACCGCGCTGATCGAAGGTCTCATCCGTACCGGCGTTGCTCCCAGCCGGTTGTACGCCTCCCACCGTCGCAACGAGCCGCTGCTTTCGCTCGCCAGCCAGGGAGTGCATACCACTACTGACAATACCGCCGTGGCAGCAGCCTGCGACATCGTGGTACTGGCGGTAAAACCCCAGGTTTTGGGCGAAGTTTTGCCGGCCTTGCGCGAGGTTTTGGGCGCCAGGCCGCGTCTTTTGATTTCCATCGCCGCGGGTGTTCAGCTTCACACCCTGCAAGAGTGGAGCGGCCCCGCTCAAGCCATCGTGCGCTGTATGCCCAATACCCCGGCGCTGGTGCAGGCCGGCGCTAGTGGGCTTTACGCCAACGCCGCGGTAAGCGCCGAGCAAAAACAGCAGGCCACCGCCATCATGGCGGCGGTGGGGCTGGTCTGCTGGCTGGAGCAGGAGCGGCAACTGGATGCCGTCACCGCGCTGTCTGGCTCTGGCCCCGCGTATTTCTTTTTGATGATGGAAGCCATGGAGGCCGCGGGCACCGCGCTGGGCTTGAGCGCGGCGGTGGCACGTCGCCTGTGTCTGCAAACCGCCTTCGGTGCCGCCAAACTGGCGCTCGAAAGCAACTTGGAACCCAGCGAACTGCGCCACCGCGTCACCTCCCCCGGCGGCACCACCGCCGCCGCGCTGCAAACATTTGAGCAAGGTGGCTACCGCGAACTGGTCGCCCGCGCGCTCAGCGCCGCCGCCGCCCGTGCCGCCGAACTCGCGGCGGCGGCCAAGTGACCCCTCTACTCAACACGAGCCTGCTTTTTATGCGTGGAACCTTCTTATGAGCGGAACCTTCGGACAAGTCCTGTCTTTGCTGATTACTAGCCTCGGAAGTCTCTACATTCTGATCGTGCTGCTGCGCTTCTTGCTGCAAGCGGCGCGTGCCGACTTTTACAACCCGGTGAGCCAGGCCATCGTCAAGCTCACCACGCCGTTGGTGGTGCCGCTGCGCCGTTTGATTCCTGGCTGGCACGGGCTGGATTTCGCCACGCTGGTGCTAGCCTTGGTGCTCAATTGCGTCGCCACGGCGCTCTTGATCCTGGCGGCGGGTTACCAGTTGCCTGCGCTCAGCCTGATCCTGAGTTGGTCAGCAATAGGGCTCGTGGCGTTCATTCTCAACATTTATTACTACATGGTGCTGCTGTCGGTGGTGGCCAGCTTTATCGCGCCGTTCAGCGCGCACCCGGCGCTCTTGGTGGTGCATCAGTTGCTCGAGCCGCTGTACCGGCGCATTCACCGCGTGATTCCGCCCATGGGAGGCTTGGATTTTTCGCCGCTCTTCATTTTTTTGGGCATTCAAGTGGTCGAAATTCTGGTGAATCGCGTGGCGGCACACCTGGGGCTCGCGCCGCAATTCGTGCTTGGCATCTGATATGAACGCTGCCAAGCTCATCCCCGCCGATTCCGTCGGGCTGGTGCAGCCGCAAAAACTGCACTTCGACACGCCCTTGCCCTTGCGCAGCGGGCGCGTGATCGAGCGTTACGACCTGATGGTGGAAACCTACGGCACGCTCAACCGCAATGCCTCCAACGCGAGTTTGATCTGCCACGCCCTCAGCGGCGATCACCACGCCGCAGGTTATTACGACGCCAACAACCCCAAGGAAAAACCCGGCTGGTGGGAGTGCTGCATCGGCCCCGGCAAACCCTTCGACACCAATCACTTCTTCGTGGTGTGCCTGAACAATCTCGGCGGCTGCGCGGGCAGCACCGGCCCCTCGTCGCTCAACCCGGATACCGGCAAGCCCTTCGGCCCCGATTTCCCCATCATCACCGTGCGCGATTGGGTCAAAAGCCAGGCCCATCTGGCCGACCGCCTCGGCATCCAGCAATGGGCCGCAATTATCGGCGGCAGCCTGGGCGGAATGCAGGCGATGCGCTGGGCCATCAGTTACCCTGAACGTCTGCGCCATGCGCTGATCATCGCCGCGGCGCCCAAACTGTCGGCGCAGAACATCGCCTTCAATGAAGTAGCGCGGCAATCCATCATGAGCGATCCTGATTTTCACGCGGGCCGCTACTACGACTACAACACCTATCCGCAAAAAGGCGTGATGCTGGCGCGCATGGTGGGCCATATCACCTATGTGTCGGACGCACTGATGCGCGATAAATTCGGCAAGGACGCGCGCGCCGGCAGCTTTGGCCGCGATCTGCGCAGTGGCAAACTCAGCTTTGGCTTCGACGTGGATTTTCAGGTGCAAAGCTACCTGCAATACAAAGGCGAAACCTTCTCCAAGAATTTTGATGCCAATACCTATCTCTTGGTGACCAAGACGCTCGACTATTTTGACCCTTCGGTAGATTACGAAGGCGATCTCAGCCGCGCCTTTGCCCAGAGCCAGTGCAAGTTTCTGGTCATGTCGTTCAGCAGCGATTGGCGTTTTGCACCGGAGCGCTCGCGCGAGATTGTCGATGCGCTGCTCAAGGCGAAGAAGGACGTAAGCTATCTCGAAATCGACGCCGACGAAGGTCACGATGCCTTTCTGCTGCCGATTCCGCGTTACATGCGCGCGCTGCACGCCTATATGAAGCGCGTGGCGGCGGAATGTGACGCAGGCGAAGGAGCACTCTGATGCGTGCCGATTTTCTGCTGATTCAGGATTGGATCGCGCCCCACTCGCGCGTGCTCGACCTCGGCTGCGGCAACGGTGCGTTTCTTGCGTATCTCAAGCAAACCAAGCACATCCACGACTGCGGCCTGGAAATTGATGCTGCCAACATTGAAAAATGCCTCGATGCTGGCGTGAATGTAATCGAGCAAAACATGGAGCAAGGTCTAGGCAATTTCGAGAGCCAGAGCTTCGACACCGTGGTGCTGGCGCAAACCTTACAGGCGTTGCAGCGGCCCGACATGATTCTCGATGAGATGCTGCGCGTCGGCAAAAACTGCATTCTGACTTTTCCGAATTTCGCTTACTGGCGGCACCGCGTCTATCTTGCGCGGCTGGGCCGGATGCCGAAATCCGAACTCTTGCCCTATGAATGGTACGACACACCGAACGTGCATCTGTGCACCATTCACGATTTCGACGCGCTATGCCGCGAAAAACGCATCCGCGTGCTCAACCGCAGCGTGGTCGATGAGCAGCAGCGCAGCAAGGTGCTGATGCGCGCGCTGCCCAATCTGTTCGGCATCAATGCCATTTATCACATCACGCGATAACACGCGATAAAGAAGGGCCTATGTTCAGCGTTCGCGCCTTTGCCATATTTTTGCTCACCCTAAGTTGCGCCCTGCTCGCGCGCGCCGACAGCACCGACATCGGCGGCTACACCGTGCATTATCTCGCGGTGAACAGCACCTTTCTCGACCCAGGCATCGCCGCGCAATATGGCATCGTGCGCGGTGCGCGCCAGGCGTTCATCAACGTGGCCGTGCTGCGCCAGGATGGCAGCAGCGCCGGCACGCCGGTAACGGCCAGCATCAGCGGCGGAAAATTCAACCTGATGCAGCAAAGCACGCCGCTGCAATTCAAGGAAGTGCGCGAAGGCCAGGCCATCTATTACCTCGCGCAGTTCGATTTCTCCAACGCGGAAACGCTGCGTTTTGAAATCACCGTACAAATTGAAGGCCAGAACGACGCGCATAAAATTACCTGGAGCACGCAACTTTATGCGGATTGACCTTGACGCCCTCTCCCCAACCCCTACCCAGGGAGAGGGCACCATATGACCACCATCGTTCTCGCCAGCGGCAACCGCAAAAAACTGGATGAACTGCAACGCATCCTGGCCGCCAAGGCCGTGAACTTTGTGCCGCAGAGCACCTTCGATGTCCGCGACGCCGACGAAACCGGCCTCAGCTTCGTCGAAAATGCGCTGATCAAGGCGCGTCACGCCAGCGCGCTCACGCAACTGCCCGCGCTGGCCGACGATTCCGGCATCGAAGTGGATGCGCTCGAAGGCGAGCCTGGCATTTATTCCGCGCGCTTCGCCGCGATGCACGGCAAGGGCAACGGCGATGACGCCAACAACGCGCTACTGCTCGACTTGCTCAAGCACACTCCCGAAGCACAACGCCGCGCACGTTACCACTGCGCCATCGTGCTGCTGCGCCACGCGCGTGATCCAATGCCTTTGATTTGCCTCGGCAGTTGGGAAGGCAGCATTCTCACCACGCCGCGCGGCGCGCAGGGTTTTGGTTACGACCCGCTGTTCTATGTGCCCACGCATCACTGTAGCGCCGCCGAGCTTGCGCCTGAAATCAAGAACGCGATCAGCCATCGCGCCATCGCGCTGCGGCAACTGTTGCAGCAATGGCCACACTTAAGTGGCGATAAATAAATTCCCCTCCTGTGGAGGGGTGGCCGCCGCAGGCGGACGGGGTGGTAGCCGGACTGTGGCACGAGCTTTTGTTATGGAACCAGATCAACAGAAAATGATGCAAGGTGTTGGCGTTGTTGCAGGACCACCCCGCCCTGACGGGCACCCCTCCACAGGAGGGGAATCCGCACAAGCCACACCCAGCGAAATTGAAAATGCTGCTGACGAATCTGCACGCGCGCGGGAAGGCGCCGCCAAGCTGCCACCGCTCAGCCTCTATGTGCATGTGCCGTGGTGTCTGCGCAAATGTCCGTATTGTGATTTCAATTCACATCAACGCCCCGAAGTATTGCCCGAAACCGACTACATCGCGGCACTACTCGATGATCTGCGCACCGATCTGCCTTATGCGCAAGGCCGCGAATTGGTCAGCATTTTCTTCGGCGGCGGCACACCCTCACTGTTCAGCGCGGCAAGTTTCACCACATTTTTGGACGAAGTACATAAAATCATCCCCTGCGCCGCCGACATCGAGATCACGCTGGAAGCCAACCCCGGCACCTTCGAGCAGGAACGCTTCAACGCCTACCGCCGCGCTGGCATCAATCGTCTTTCCATCGGCATTCAAAGTTTCGAGCCTGCGCAACTCTTACGCCTTGGCCGTGTGCATGATCGTAGCGAAGCGCTACGCGCCGCTGACATCGCGCGCCGCGCTGGTTTCGACAACTTCAATCTCGATTTGATGTTTGGTCTGCCTGGGCAAAATCTCGACGCGGCGCTTGCCGATCTCCGCCAGGCCCTTGCCTGCGCACCGACGCATGTGTCGTGGTATCAACTCACCATCGAACCCAACACCGAATTCTACCGCCGCCCGCCCACCCTGCCTGGCGACGAAAACGTGGCCGACATGCAGGAAGCCGGTATCACCCTTTTGGCAGAACACGGCTTTGTCCGCTACGAAATTTCCGCCTACGCACAAGCGAACCGTCATAGCCGGCACAACCGCAATTATTGGGAATTCGGCGACTATCTCGGCATCGGCGCTGGCGCGCATGGCAAGTTCACCGGCGCCGATGGCGCGATTCACCGCACCCGCAAAACACTCATGCCGTCGCATTATCTGCGCGGTGCAGACGGCAGGCTCGCGCAAACGCGAATGATTCCCGTGGAGGAGTTGCCGTTTGAATTTCTGCTCAATGCGCTGCGCCTGCGTGAAGGCGTGCCCGCCGCGCTCTTTAGCGCACGTACCGGCCTCGATCTCGATGCCGCCTTGGGCCCGGCGCTTACCCGCCTGCGCCGCGATGGTTTGCTCGTGCCCGGCTCAACGCGGCTTTGCACCACACCGCGCGGGTACAACCACCTCAACACGGTGCTGGAAAGACTGTTGTGACGGAATCCATTATGAAATTACCGTTCTATATCGTCGATGCCTTCACCTCGCGCGTATTCCACGGCAACCCCGCCGCCGTTTGCCCGCTCGACGCCTGGCCCAGCGACGCCCTCATGCAGCGCATCGCCGCCGAAAACAACCTGCCTGAAACGGCGTTTCTCGTACCCGAAGGCACACACTGGCACCTGCGCTGGTTCACGCCACTGGTCGAAATCGAACTCTGCGGCCACGCCACCTTGGCGAGCGCACTGGTACTGGCCTTGCGCAACCCTACGCTCAACCAATTTCGTTTCCATACCTTGAGCGGTGAATTGACTGTCACACGCGAAGGCGACCTTTATACCCTTGACTTCCCTGTGCGTGAGTTGACGCCACTCGCCACGCATCCCGCACTCGGCGCCGCGCTTGGCTGCCACGTGCTGCACCTCACCCAATCCGGCCACAAGCACGCCATCGCCGAACTTGAGAACGAAACCGCCGTACGCACCTGCCGCCCCGACTTCGCTGCGCTCAAAGCGCTACCCTGGTCCGGCATCAACATCACCGCGCGCGGCAGCGATTGCGATTTCGTCTCACGCTTTTTCGCCCCCAAAGTTGGCGTCGATGAAGATCCTGTCACCGGCTCCGCGCACTGCGGCCTCACGCCTTATTGGGCCGCCACGCTCGGTAAAACCCGCCTTAACGCCCGCCAGCTTTCTGCACGCGGCGGCGAGCTTACTTGCGAACTGCGCGGCGCGCGCGTACTGATGAGCGGCAGCGGCGTGCTGTATAGCCAGGGTACGCTGTGCCTTGATGTGGCGTCATAAGCACACAAATCAGTCAACTATCCCTTTATTAACGCGCTTTAACCGTTCTATAACTGTTAATTGCCGCCCTCTCTCGCGTTAAGCGCCTAGCATCACCGGCTGTCGTTACCTGTGCAGGGTAAAGCCCATGCGTTCGCGCCTTCTTATGTTTGCGGTACCTACTTGGTGGATAACCTCGGCATGAGGCGCACGCCGCACGCCAGTTATGCCTATCGCTTCTGAGACATACGGGAGTTTTTGACCCATGCGTTATATTTTGTTGCTGCACCGTTATCTGGCCGTGGCGGTCGGCCTATTGATGGTGCTGTGGTGTTTGTCCGGTTTCGTGATGATGTACCAGAGTTACCCGAGCTTGAGCCCGCAGCAACAACTGGCGGGCCTGGCGCCGCTCGACTTGCGCGACTGCTGCACGCTGGGCGATACCCGCTTCAATCCCACAGCGCCGTTGCCCGCCTTGCGTGTAGAAATGCTGTTGGGCGATCCGGTGCTGCGTTTCTCTGGCTTTTCCTTGCGCACTGCCGAGGGCGGCACCAGCAGCGTGCTCAACCTGCGCACGGGGCAGGCGCTACAAACCTTGAACCCGGAACAGGTGCTGGAGGTGGCGCGGCAATACGGGCGCGGCAATGCAATTGTGGGGGAACCGCACTCGCTTGGCATCATCGACATCGACCAGTGGACCCTCCAGAGCGCACGACGCAATCGCCCTACCTGGCACTTCGCGTTCGACGACACCGCCGCCACGGAAATCTATGTATCCGGCGCGAGCGGCGAAGTGTTCCAAAAAACCACACGCCGCGAGCGTGTGCTCGCTTGGCTGGGTGCAATTCCGCATTGGTTGTACCCCACCGCGCTGCGGCAAAACGGCGCGTTATGGAACGAAATTGTTATTTGGAGCGCCGTGGCGGGCAGTTTTCTGGCCGCCACCGGCCTCTACGTAGGCATCGCGCGGCTGCGCCGCAACCGCGCGGGGCAATGGAGTTCGCCCTTTCGCGGTTGGTGGTATTGGCATCATGTCAGCGGCTTGGTATTCGGCATCTTGACGCTCACCTGGGTGTTCAGTGGCTTACTCACCATGAACCCCTGGGGCGCGCTCAGCGGCGGTGGTGGCACGCCATACCGTCAGGAAATCCAAGGCAGGGCGACCTGGAGCGAATTCAGCACCTTTCTCTCGTTCATTGTGGAACGTGTGAATGCTAATAAATACCAACGCTTGGAAACCGCACCTTTCAATGGCCGCTTTTACGCGCTGGCCTCGCAAGCGCGTGAGCCTAACGTGCGCTTGGATGTGGAAGGCCGCCTCGCGCTGCTCACCGAAAACGAGGTACGCGCGGCGCTGACGCCGTTGTCAGCACCCGTTCTAGCGCTGGATCTGCTGCTGCAGGAAGACAGCTACTACTACGGCGGCAAAGGCGGCGATCGCGGTGGCGAGGTGAACTTGCCGGTGTATCGCGTGTCGCTGGCGGACGCCGAAAACACACGGCTCTACATCGACAAAGATAGCGGCGCGGTGCGCACGCTCAACGCCGATGGACGCTGGTCGCGCTGGCTCCGCACGGGCTTGCACGATCTGGATTTCGCGGTGCTGCGACAGCAGCCGGTGTGGGACATCGTTGTGATGCTGCTGCTAGCCGGCGTAACACTGCTCTGCCTGATCGGTACCTGGCTCGCCATCGCGCGCGTGCGCTTGGACTGGCGCATCCTGCGTGGCCGCTGGCGCCGCCGCGCGAGCACTGCAAAGCTCAACCCACACTCACGCCACACTGACATAAGGACACCATGACATGCGCAAATTCACCAAACGCTTCCTCAAGCAGGAAAGCGATCTGCTACGCAATCCTCAGGATGATCTGAACGCACAAATCTTCACCAACACGGTGTACCGCACTACGGATCGCTTCGTGCTGCTGTTCGGCAAATAGTACAGCGCGGCGTTATCCAGGCAGCAATTGCAGGAAAGCATTTCGATCCATTCCAACTGAGATTGCATCACCACAAATAGTGGCGCCCAGCGCAAACCTCGACTACCTTGATGCTTGGAAGTCATTTCTATAGGATGGATGCGCCTGTGACCACCAAGCACCGTTTTCGTGGCAAATACCGATTGGAAGTCCGTGAGGACGATCACCCGCCAATGCACGCTCACTTGGCGGGCGCGGACGTAGACTTGGTGATTTCACTGGAGACCCTGGAAATCACTCACGGCCAAGCGCCTAGAGCATTGCTGGATGAGGTGCTGGAATGGGTTTACAAACACCAGGCTGAGCTGATTGAGGAATGGAAGAAATGGAACGATTAACCAATACCAAAATGACTCGCCCTCGCCTCAAAGCCGTGAAAGCTTTGCCTGGATACAGGTTGCGCATGACCTTTATCGACGACACGGTACTAACCTTGAACAAGCGTGAAACCGTCTTCAGCAAGCGTGGTCTTGTTCCTTTACGCGATGAAGCCAATTTCGCCAAAGCCTGCATCGGCGAAGACGCCGGCTGGACCGTGGAATGGCCAGAATTCGATATTCAAATCGGTGCCGACACGCTGTGGCTGGATGCGCAAGCGCAGAACGCACCCGATGAAAACACCCGCATCTTCGCGCAATGGCGCGCTCGCTACGGGTTGACATTGGCGCAAGCCGCCGAGGCGTTGGGTATGACCACGCGCACGATGAGCGCCTACGGCACTGGCGCACGGCCTGTGCCGCGCTACATCGCGCTGGCGGTCAAGGGCTGGGAATCTGAGCATTCCTTGCGTTAGTGGCTGGCGGTCAATTTCATCCCGAACAGATACACCGGCACGCCTCGGACGAGGGTGTGCCCTACAAGTTCAAGGACGCCCAGCAATTGCTGGAAAATTTTTTCGCGGATGTGGATCGTGTCCTGCTGGAGATAAGTAAGCCATGAAATCTATCGTCGTCGGCATCATGCCCCAAGACCAAATTCGCAAGCGTGTGCTAGCCATCGCGCGCGGCGACCACAAGCCAAAGCCGAGTGAGCCAAAAATTTGGTTCACCTCGATGAAGTCATTGGCCGAAGTGTTGAGCGACGACAACCGTGCATTGCTGCGCGTCATCGCCGAGACTGAGCCCGAATCCATTTCGGCGCTGGCCCAGACCACAGGCCGCGCGCCTGGCAACCTGTCACGCACGCTCAAAACCATGTCCAACTATGGCATCGTCGATCTCAAACGCGAACGCAATCTCGTGCGCCCCATCGCCAAAGCTACTGCATTCCGTATCGTTGCTGCGTAGAATGCCGCACCGCTTGTTGTTCTTCTCATTCCTGTTCTTGAGCACGATCGTCACGGCTCAAGACACCCCCTCCCGCATCGTCAGCATGAACGTCTGTACCGATCAGTTACTGCTACAACTGGTGGAACCACAGCGCATCGTGTCTCTGAGCTATCTCGCCGCCGATCCGCGTTATTCGCCTTACGCCGAAGAAGCGCGGCGCTTTACGCTCAACCATGGCCGCGCCGAGGAAGTGCTTGCGCTCGCGCCCGACTTGGTGCTCACCAGCCAATTCAGCGCTACGTTTACTGCGTCACTGCTGGAGCGCCGTGGTTATCGGGTGCAGCGTTTCGGCTTTGCCGCTGATTTGCATGAAGTGGCCGCACAAGTGACAAGGCTCGGCGCCTTGACTGGCAGAACCACACAAGCCAACGCTTTGCTGAACAGTTTGCAAAACGCAGTGGCCGTCAGCCGTGCGCGGCTCTGGCCCTTGCTCGAAGGCAAGCGTGCGGTGTTCCTGAGCAACAATGGCTTCGTCTATGGCAGCGAAACATTACAAGACAGTTTTCTGCAAAGTCTGGGCTTGGTGAACGTGGCCAGCGACGCCGGGCTTCATGGCCCCGCGCCAATGACGCTCGAAGCCTTGCTTGCCGCGCAGCCCACGCTGGTGTTCATGCCGAGCGCGAGCGCTATTGATGCGCAACTCGCGCATCCGCTGCTGCGGCATCCGGTGTGGCAGCGACTGGCGGGGCAGGTGCGGCGCATCGCGCTGGAAGAGCGTTGGTTCGATTGCGCAGGGCCTGAACTGCTGCACGCCTATACCGTATTGGAACGAGAATTCTTGCCATGAGCCCCATCGAGCTTGCCATCCTCACCTTCCCCTGCTTGCGGGGAAAGGAGCAGGAATGAAGGAGCAAGAATCATGAAGCCTGCACACGCTGCGATTCTGTGCGGCGCCATCGTCGCTTTGTTCCTGGTGGAATTGAGCAGTGGGCCGAGCGGGGTATCGCTTTTCGCCGCGCTTGGGGAACTCTGGCGCGGTGATACCGGCGTGGCGAGTGTGATTCTGTGGGAACTGCGTTTACCGCGCGCATTGCTGGCGCTCACCTGCGGTGCGTGCCTGGGCATGAGCGGCGCAGCACTGCATGGCTTGTTGCGCAATCCACTGGCGAGCCCCGACATTCTCGGCGTGTCGCAATTGGCGGCGCTGGCCGCGGTACTGGCGCTGTATTACGGGCTCAGCGCGCGCGCTTGGTTCGTATTGCCGCTATGCGCCGTGGGCGGCGCGGCGGCAGCCGTGGCCTTGATGTTCGGCCTCAATCGCCGCCGCGGCGATGGCGCTACGCTTATTTTGTCTGGCATCGCCATCAGCGCGTTGGCAGGCTCGCTGATTTCGCTGGCACTGAACTTCGCGCCCAACCCTTACGCCTTACAGGAAATTTATTACTGGCTGCTCGGCTCGGTGGCGAATCGCAGCCTCGATGAACTTGGATTCGCGTTGCCGTTCATGGCCTGCGGCGTGGCCTTGCTGTGGCGGCAGCGGCGTTTTCTCGATGCGCTGACGCTCGGCGACGACACCGCGCGCACGCTTGGCTTTGATGTGACGAATTCCAGCCGCTGGGTGATTCTGGGCGCCGCGTGTTGCGTGGGTGCGGTGGTGGCGGTGAGCGGCAACATCGGTTTCGTGGGTCTGGTGGTGCCGCATGTGCTGCGGCCTCTGGTGCGCGCGCGGCCTTCGCAAGTGCTGTTATGGAGCATGGCGGGCGGCGGCGCGCTGGTACTGTGCGCCGATGCGCTGGTGCAAACCTTGCCCGGCGCGCAGGAATTGCAGTTGGGTGTGTTGACTTCCGCGCTCGGCGGCCCTTTCTTTCTTTACCTATTGTTCACAAAACGCGATTGGTTCCGATGAACACGCCCTTGCTCGATGTCCGCGCGCTCACGCTTACCGCAGCAGGCCACACATTGCTACAGCCATGCAGCTTCACTCTCGCCCATGGCGAGCTTCTGGGCGTGATCGGCCCCAACGGCGCAGGCAAAAGCAGTTTGCTGAAAGCCCTCGCTGGCCTGTTACCCCCACAGGCGGGGGAGATCTGGCTCGATGGCGCGCCGCTCGCCAGCCTTCAAGCGCCAGAAATCGCGCGGCGCCTGGCCTATCTCGAACAACAACCGCAAGCCTCCTGGCCGCTGTCCGCGCGGGAAATCGTCGCCCTGGGCCTGCTCAATCGTGGCGTGAACGGCAGCGATGCCGAACAGCGTATTACCGCCGCCATGGCCGCCAGCGGCTCTGCGGCGCTGGCGCAGCGACGCTTCCCTACCCTATCGACCGGCGAGCGTATGCAGGTGCATCTGGCGCGCGTTTTCGCTGGCGACACGCCGCTGATCCTGGCCGACGAACCCACCGCGGCGCTTGATCTGTGGCATCAGCATCACCTGCTGCGCACGCTGCGTGCGCACTGCGCCAACGGCAAGGGCATGGTGGGAGTGCTGCACGATCTCGCGCTCGCCGCGCGTTATTGTTCGCGGCTCTTGCTGTTCGATCACGGCGAACTGGTTCGCGATGGCAGCGCCGCCGAGGTGCTGCAACCCGGCCTGTTGGCGCGCTGCTATCGCGTGCGCGCGCATTTCGATGCGCACAGCGGTATGTTGTTTCATCACGATAATCTTTAGGGCAACTCTCTAACTCTCTTTAGAATAATTTTCTTCAGGAAAACTCTGCTAGACTGCCCGTTCCACTTCAAGGACGCCCCATGAGCATTTGGAAACGCGACATCACCCTCAGCGAAGCAAACCGCCTGATGGCTGGCACTATGTGCGAGCACCTCGGCATGGCGCTCACCGAAATCGGCGCCGATTACCTGGTGGGTAGGCTGCCCGTGGATGAACGCACGCGCCAGTACATGGGCATCATCCACGGCGGTGCGTCAGTGGTGCTGGCGGAAACGCTCGGCAGTATCGGCGCGCTGCTATGTTGCCCGCCGGGCTTGCATGTCGTGGGGCTCGACATCAACGCCAACCACCTTCGCGCCGGACACCCGCCTTACGTCATCGGCACCGCGCGGCCTCTGCATCTCGGCGCCTCCACGATGGTGTGGGACATCCGCATCACCGATGCGGAAGGCAAATTGGTGTGCGTCTCGCGGCTCACCTGCGCGGTATTGGAGGATCGGTGAGCAGCACTAACACTGCATTGAGTTCGCTAGGTTAAGGAAATTTCCTAAGCGCTTGGGTTTTGATATAGTACACATGCCTACCGTTTACCGTCTTGATAGCCTGCGCGTGGTCATCTACCCCAACGACCACCGCAATTACGCGAGAGCTATGGCTTTGATCGACCCACGCTGGGGCGCATCCGAGGCGTCTTGATGGCGGCGCTGGTTACTTTGTGCACCGAATGGAGCAAGATTCATGACCATAACAGAAACATCATTCCATAATGCCGAAGCCCGGATGCAAACGCTACGCGAAGCCGGATATGCTGTAACCGCCCGCTATGACCGGCGCAGTTCGCGTATAGTCGTAAGCCTGAATACCGGCGTGCAAATCGCCTTTCCACCCCACTTGGCACAAGGGCTGGGTGACGCCTCAGCCGACGAGCTGGCCAACATTGAAATCAGCCCAACCGGGCTTGGCCTACATTGGCCGCGTCTCGATGCAGACGTTTATGTACCCGCGCTCCTGCAAGGAGTGTTCGGCACGAAAAACTGGATGGCCCGCCAACTCGGCGCAGCAGGTGGCCAAGCGCGCAGCGCATCCAAGGCAAACGCCTCGCGCGAAAATGGCCGCAAAGGCGGCCGCCCGCGCAAGACGGTGAATGGCTAAGCACCACCAAAGAATTGTGGTCGTGCTGCCACACACTGGAATGCGTGCAAAACGACACAGGAATATACCCGATGCGAACCAACATAGTGATTGACGACAAACTCATGCAGGATACTCTGCGGGCAACAGGTCTAACGACCAAGCGGGAGGCCGTGGAGTTAGGGCTGCGCACGCTGTTGCGCTTACGCCAACAGGAAGGATTACGACGCCTGCGCGGCAAGCTGAACTGGCGAGGCAACCTCGAGGCGATGAGGACTGACAAGTGATTCTGATCGATTCCAGTGTGTGGATCGACTACTTCCGAGGTAAGGCCACTGCTGAAGCCAACAAGCTCGACATGCTTCTTGGCACACAACCGCTTGCCATAGGCGACCTCATTTTGACTGAAGTACTGCAAGGTTTTGGCAGCGACAAGGAATTCAACGAGGCAAAGAAGCTGCTGCTTACATTGGAAGTCGTAGATCTGGGTGGCCGCGACCTGGCGATTCAAGCGGCAAAGCACTACCGCGCACTGAGAAAACTCGGCATCACTGTACGTAAAACTATCGACACGATAATTGCAACACGGTGTATTGAGAATCGTTTTTCTCTGCTCTACAGCGATCGGGACTTCGATCCGTTTGTTACACACCTCGGCCTGCAATCGGCACTTTGAAGCTATTATTGAAATTATATTCCAGTTCCCTCACTCTCCACTCACCTTCCGAATGAAATCCACCATCATGCTGGTGTAACGGTCATCCGCGGAATTGATGTGCTGGTTGATGGAAATATGGTTGTGATCGCGCGCCTGGGCAAAGCGCGGGCAATCGTTGTATTTTTCACACAGTTGCAGATAAAGCCGCGCTGTACCTTGCGCGATGGCGGGCGGATCGTATTCGGCGCTCAGCAGAAACAGTGGAACGCGCGGTCCGCTATAGGCGTTGGCCAGCGCATAGGTGCTGCGCTGTTCGCGTAGCGCGGCATCGTTGCCAAAGTAAGCGACATTGGCAGCGTCATAGGCGCCAGAGAGCATGATGGCGCCTGCGATGTCGGGGTTGCCGTTCTGCATCACTTCAGGATTGAACAGCAGCGCGGAAACGTGAGTGCAGCCGGCGGAAGAGCAGAGGAAAAAAATCTTGTCCGGGTCGATGCCATACTGATCCGCGTTGCTGCGAATCCACTGCACGATGGCCTGCATGTCTTGCGCGCCCTGTGGGTAGGTGATGTTGGGCACCAGGCGATACGTCGCATTGATGCCCACCATGTCGTGGCGGCCAAAATAGGTGGCAACATTGGCGTTCATCAGATCGGAGAGCGGATTGATCTTGTCGCCGCCCGTCAGCCCGCCGCCGTGAATGAACACCACCACAGGCCGCTTGCCGCTCGCGCCGTTCGGCGTGTAGACATCCATCACCTGTTTGGCATCAGCGCCGTAATGCACATCGCGCGTCACGCTGAGGTTGCCTTTGTCTGTGGTTTTGTGGATTTCGGCGTAAAGCCTGCCGGTGCCGTCGATCACCTCTGGCGTCAGGTTCGGCCCCATGGCGCGAATCTTCGCGTAGGCGTCGAGCAGTTGCGGATCGGTGACAGTCTGCGCCTGCACGGCGGCGGCGCCGAGGCAAAGCAAGGTAGTGAGGGCGATGTTTTTCATGGGAAGATCCTCTGCTGAAGAGTGGTTGATTCTATCCATTGTGTTGAACATTGGAACAGAGCATACCCCAGTGGCAAACTTCGCATCAGCGGCAGCCATCACATCCTGTCCAATGGTCAGCGCAAAGTGACGGTCCCAGTTCATGGCGCTTCCGACGTGAAGATTGGCACACTCAAGAGCATCGAGACGCAAGCTGGAGTGAAACTGAAATGACCACCAACATTCGCTATGCCGCCGTGCTGGAACCCCAACCGGAAGGCGGTTTTACTGTGACCTTCCCGGATATTCCCGAGGCAATTACCGAAGGCGACGACAAAGATGCAGCATTGTTCAACGCAGTAGAAGTGTTGACCCTATGCTTGGAGCAACGCATGGAGGATGGAGAAACCATCCCCGCAGCGACGAAGGTGAAGGGCGCGGAGTGGGTGGAGCCTGCCGCAGCCATACAGGCAGCGCTGCTCATGCGTCAGGCGCGCGAAACCCAGGGCAAGTCCGTAGCCGACATGGCACGAGCGCTGAATACGTCTTGGCCCGCCGCGCAACGCCTGGAACAGCCAAGCAGCAATCCGACGCTCAAGCAACTGGAGCGAGCGGCGGCGACGCTTGGTAAGCGGCTCGTGCTTGGCCTGAGTTAGCCAAAAATTCAAACCGGAGCGCATCATGACGATGAAAAACCCTACTCATCCCGGCGACGTACTACGCGAGGATGTTATTGCAGCGCTAGGGCTGACCGTAACAGACGCGGCTGAACGCTTGCACATGTCGCGGACAGCCTTGTCCCGCGTATTGAATTGCCGGGCTGCGCTCAGCCCCGATCTGGCCCTGCGCCTGGAACAGGCACAGGTCGGCACCGCCGATATGTGGCTTACGTTGCAGCTCAATTACGATCTGGCGCAGGCACGCCAGTCTCCACAACCTGCCGTCCGTGCCCTTGGCGCCGTCGCTGTTCACACGTGAGCCAGTGCACGCATCCCTCATGGCCTCCACCTTTTTACAGTTGTTCGACGCCCTGATCCGCCTGCCCTCCGTCAGCTCCGCCCAGGCAGCGCTCGACATGGGCAACCGCCCCGTCATTGATCTTTTGGCCGAGCGTTTCAGCGCGCTGGGCTTCACCTGCGAAATTCTGCCGCTCGCCACGCATCCGCAGAAAGCCAACCTCATCGCCACGCTGGGGCGCCGGCCGGGCGGGCTGGTGCTCTCGGGCCATACTGACACCGTGCCCTTCGATGCGGCGCTGTGGGCCAGCGATCCCTTGCGCCTCACCGAGCGCGACAACCGCCTCTACGGCCTCGGCAGCACCGACATGAAGGGCTTTTTCGCCCTGGTGCACGACGCCGTGCAAGGGCTCGATGCCGCCACCCTGCGCCAGCCGCTGATCGTTCTCGCCACCGCCGACGAAGAAAGCTCGATGGACGGCGCGCGCGCCCTGGTGCAGGCGCAGCGCCAGCTTGGGCGCAAGGCGGTGATCGGCGAGCCTACTGGCCTCAAACCCATCAACCGCCATAAAGGCGTGATGATGGAACGCCTGCGCGTGCAAGGGCAAAGCGGGCATTCCTCCAACCCGACGCTGGGCCGCAGCGCGCTCGACGCCATGCACGAGATGATTGGCGCGCTGCTGAATTTCCGCACCGCTCTCAAGCACAAGTACCGCAATCCGCATTTTGTCATCGACGTGCCTACTCTGAATCTCGGCGTGATTCACGGCGGCGATAATCCCAACCGCATCTGCGGCCACTGCGAATTGGAATTCGATGTGCGCCTCTTGCCCGGCATGGGCAGCGATAGTTTGCGCGCCGACATCCGCCACCTGCTCACCCCGATCGCGCACCGCCATGGCGTGGAATTTACGTTCACGCCGCTCTTTCCTGGTGTCGAACCGTTTGCGAACGAACATTCCGAATTGGTCGCCCTATGCGAAAAACTCACTGGCGCCACCGCGCAGAGCGTGGCCTTCGGCACCGAAGCACCGTTCTTGCAACAGCTTGGCCTCGATACCGTAGTGCTCGGCCCCGGCAGCATCGACGTAGCCCACCAGCCCAATGAATATCTGGCGCTGGAGCAGATACAGCCTTGCATTGATCTCTTGCGTAAGCTGATTACTCGCTATTGTTTGATGGCCTGAGACGCCTCCGCACGAGCACGGCGCTCGCTTCCTCCTGCGCCAGAGTCTGAGATACAGATCCCCCATTTTTCCTAAAGTAAGTACAAAGGATCAACCCAATTTGACAAGTTTGTATCCCATGAGATACGTTAGCGTCATGAAAATCGAGACGACTCCCGAATACGACTCTTGGCTCGACAGCCTGCATGACTTGATTGGTCGCGCCCGGATTCAGGCCCGCACCGAAAGGCTAGCGGAAGGCAATCCAGGCCAATTCCGTAACCTGGACGGCGCTCTCTCTGAACTCAAGATCGACGTTGGCCCCGGCTATCGGGTGTATTACACGCAGCGCGGCAATGTGCTGATTCTGCTGTTGTGTGGCGGTAATAAAAGCACCCAGCAAAAGGACATCCGGCTCGCGCGCAAACTGCTCAAAGGGTTATGAACCATGACTACCACCCAGACCAAACCGCCCCACAAGACCAAACCCGCCAAGACCCTTACACGTCCCTACGATGTGGCTGAGCATCTGCGCACACCAGAAGAAATGGCACTGTATTTGGATGCCTGCATCATCGAAAGCGACAGCGATCCAAGTTTTGTCGCCAAAGCCCTGGGCGACATTGCCCGCGCCAAGGGCATGACAGCCCTCGCCAAGGAAACCGGGCTGGGGCGCGAGAGCCTTTACAAGGCGCTTTCCAGTGAGGGCAACCCTGAGCTTGGCACGGTGCTGAAAGTGACACGCGCGCTTGGTGTGCGGCTGGCTGTGGTTCCAGTGTAAAAACACGCCCACCCGCCCTTTCTTTATCCCCATCAAACTTTTGCTAAGGCGGGGGTGGTATTTCACGCCAAGGCGCGTTAACACTACCGTACCGCCTCTGCGATCAGCGCGACAGTAAAAAACTTGCCACGCTCAAAGCACAGCCTCAATTCCTTTGCGGTCAAGAATATCGAGCAGGCGCCGCGAAGGGCCGCTAGGGTGTTTGTCGCCTGCTTCCCACTTGCGCACAGTGGAGGTACTCGCACCCAACACATCAGCCAGCGCAGCTTGGCTTAAATGTAAGCGATCGCGCAGCGCTCGAACTCTCCCGGCGTCGTAATCTTGCGGCGCCAGACACGCCATGTCGTAGTGCGCCATGCGGCGCTTGTCGATGAAACCTAGGCGATATAGATCCCTTGCGCCTTCATGCACCGCTTCAAAAATGCGGCTCTTGGCTTTACGTTGGGGTTGGATGCCCATGTTTACAAATCTCCTGCAAAATGCCGTCATCAACTGCGTCGTCCAGTTGCTCAGGCGTGTGTTTCAACCAGTCTGCGGCATAGTCTTTGAGCGCCCGCAACTCCTGATCGCTGATGTTATCGCGCTCATTCTTTTCAAAACCAAACACGAAGAACCACCGGGTATCTTTGTTGGTGGCAAGCAGCGTTCTCACGCCGCCGCTTTTACCCCGGCTTGGCAGAGCAACACGCTTCTTTACCACGCCACCACCCAAGTCGGCATCAATCAGCCCAACCGACATTTCGACAACGGCTTTGCACAACGCTGTATCGGTCAGATCGGTTTTACGCATCCATCGCTGGAAGCCATGAGTCTTGAACACGCGCGTCATAGGCATAAGTATGCCACCAAGTGCTACGTCATTCAGCCATGAACATGGCCAATGAGGTCAAAGCGCCTTGCCCCCCCTCCTCTTCCTTTCCCCACCAAGCCTTCGCTAGCCGAAAAAACGTTCAAAAAGTGTGCCGAAGGTGTTGACACGCCCGCGCTTAACAGGTTTATTTGGCCGGCAGGGGAGAGAAGCAGTTCGGCCAGGGTGGAACCCGCTCAGCAAACTGAACGGTCAATTCCAATAGATCAGACGGTAGATCAAACAACAGATCAGACGTTCCTCCATGTACCAAAACCTAGCATTACCCGGCCTAAAGTTAGAAGAAGAAAGTTGATCAGAAGAAAAAAGCCAGCCAATGCGCATCCCGCGTGTTGGGGCGTAATGAGTAGTCTCTTTTCACTCTCAAGCAGTCTCTCCTCCTCCCGCGGTCGTGTAGGGGCCTCGCGGCTGCGGACTACAACAATCGAAAACAATCCAAGCAGAGAGAGAAAAAATCATGAGACATACGCACCCCCCCTCCCCCAGCAGAAACACGCTTGCCTGCTCCATCACCACCATTACCGCCGCGCTGGCCTTCGCGCCCTGGGCTTTCGCGGCGGATTCATCCACCCAGCTTGAAGAAATCCAGGTTACCGGTTCACGTATTCGCCTTACCGATGGCATGGCCACGCCCACGCCGGTCACCTCGATAACCCCTGCCGAACTGCAACTCTACGAGCCGGGCGCCACCATCACCGAACAGCTCGATAT
>JAIRJU010000079.1 GCA_031260485.1 Pseudomonadales bacterium
TGCCGACAATCTCCGGCGGCGGCGGCGAAGCGGGCAGCACCATCCGCCTCTATGACGAAACCCAGGGCTACCTGGGCTCGACCACGGCCGATGCCAATGGCAACTGGGTCTGGACAGCGCCAGAGGCTCTCGCGGAGGGCACCTATAGCATTTATGTGACAAGCGAAGACCTCGCGGGCAACCTGAGCGAGCCGTCCAATTCCCGCTCGTTCACGATTGATACCGCCAAGCCGGCGGTGATTCCGGTCATCACCGAGGTTTACGACGATGCGCTGCCGCTCGTGGGCAATGTGCCCAAGGGCGGCGCCACCAACGATGCAACGCCGACCTTGAGCGGCACCGCGGCGCCCAACAGCAGCGTCGTGATCCGCGATGGAGAAACGATACTCGGCACGGTCAGCGCCGACAGCAACGGCGATTGGAGTTTTACGCCGCTGGAGGCGCTGTCCGATGGTAGCCACTCGTTCACGGCGGTCATCCTCAGCGCGTCGGGCGTCGCCGGTGATGCGTCTTTGGCCTGGGAAATCAACATCGTCACCGCCATCGCATCGCCGGTGATTACGGGCATCACGCCAGACAACGGCCCAGACAGCTTGCCCGGCCACGGCAGCGACCGCATCACCAACGACAACCTGCCGCTCATCAACGGCACCGGCGCGGCTGGCGCCACCGTCAGCATTTTTGATGGTTTGGTCAAGCTCGGCGAAACTGCCGTGCTGGACGATGGCACCTGGGCCTTCCAGGTGCTGGATGCGCTCAGCGATGGCACACACCAGTTGACCGCGAGCCAGGTCGGCATCGCGGGCAACCAATCGCTGCCCTCGGCAATCACAGACCTGGTGATCGATACGGTTGCGCCAAGCGCGAGCGCCTCGCCGGAATCCATCGTCAACACGGTAACGGCGGGGAATCAGTTCTACCCCTCGATTGCCAAGCTGCCGAGCGGCGGTTATGTGGTTGGCTGGCACGATGTCACGCTGGGCAGTGGGATGCAGATTTACGATGCCACCGGCAACCGGGTCGGTGAACAGATCAACTACAAGAGCGCGGGCACGACCTACATCAATCGCGGCTCCGTCATCACGACGCTGACCAGCGGCAACATCGTGCAGGTGTATTGGGGGGAAGGTAACAACTATGCGGATGTCTTCTACCGGATCTATTCGCCCACCGGCGAGCTGATCAAACCCACCGCGGTGTTGACTGCCGTGAACACGGGCGTGGACATCTGGACAACCGTCACGCCGCTGAGCGGCGGCGGTTTTGTGGCCGCATGGTCGAGCGCCACCAGCAGTGAGCCTTATCAGATTTATATCCGCGTATTCAATGCCAGCGGCACGGCGCTCGGCACTACCGACACCGTGGTCAGCCAAGCCGAGGCCTCGGTGACAGGCGATGCCACGGCAGGCAAGATCGCGGCGCTGAGCGGCGGCGGCTTCGTCGTTACCTGGGCGGTAGCGGCGAGCGCGCCGAGCGGCGGCAGCGGCGTGGATGTCTACGCGCAGCGTTACAGCGTCAACGGTTCAACGGTGACAGCGCAAGGCAACATCACCCGTGTCAACGTCACCACTGCGGGCGATCAGGAGAATGCCGAGGCCGTTGGCCTTTTGGGCAGCAACAGCGGCAGCTACGTGATCGCCTGGCAGGGGCCAGACGCCGACGGCGCGGGCCTGTATTTCCGGCGCTTCGGCGCCAACGGCGCGGCGCTGGATGACACCGATCAAGCGATCAACCTCACCACTGCCGGCAATCAATACTTCCCGCAGTTGGGCAACTTTGCGGCGGTCACCGATTCCGGCGGCACCGCGATCACCGCGTTGTCCAATGGCGGCTTCGTGGTGGTGTGGAGTTCGCAATACCAGGATGGCTCCGGGCTGGGCGCCTACATGCGGATCTTCGATGCCGCAGGCAAAGGCGGGGCTGAGATACAGATCAACACCACCACGGAAGAGAATCAGTATTCGCCTGTCATCACCGAACTGAACGATGGCCGCCTGGCGGTGGCCTGGGTGTCCGTGGGCCAGGACGGCTCGGGCGATGGCATCATTCAAACGCTGTTCAACGCCGATGGCAGCAAGATCATTCCCATTGCCAACGTGCACCTGGGTGACAAGCAACTGCTCGGCGAGGCGGTGCTTCAGTTCGCCCTTGGGGCAAGCGCGCCAGAATTCCGCCTCAACGGCAACCTGGTCACTTTCAGCGCCATCAAGGACGTCTACGGCATCGACATCCAGTGGAATGCCGCCACCGCGCAGCTTACGCTCACAGGCTCAGCCAGCAGCACGGCCTATGAGAGCGTGCTGCATCTGCTCACCGCCAGCACGGCGCAGCCCAACATCAGCATCAGCGTCACCGATCTGGCGGGCAATCAGGCCGCGCTGCTGGGCGGCATCGACGTGAGCGTGCCGGGCCAGAGCATCAGCGTGGCTGCGCCCACGCAGAGCCTAACCATTACCGAAGTCATCGCCAGCGACGGCGCCCACCCTGGCACGGTGGCGCCCAATGGCACCACGGATGACCTCAGCCTGCGGCTGAAAGGCACGCTCTCGGCGGCCCTGCTGCCGGGCCAGGCGGTGCTGGTCTACGACAACAACACGCTGATCGACACGGCCACAGTCACCGGCAGCACCTGGACCTCGAAGTACATGGTCTTCGCCGAAGGGCCGCACAGCTACACCGCGCAGGTGGTCAACCTGGTCGGCGGCGAAGGCGCCATGTCGGGCGCCTACGGCGTGAACATCGTATTGGATGTACCGGCGATCGACGTGGTTATCGACAACCATGCGCCGGTGCTGGGCGCCGTCAGCGATGGCGGCGTCACCAGCGACGCCCGGCCGGTGATCGAGGGCAGCGGTACGGAGAGCTCCACTGTCAATGTCTATGACAACGGCTCGCTGGTCGGCTCGGCCAAGGTCGATGCCTCGGGTCACTGGTCGCTGCTGGTGCCGGTCAACCTGGTGGAAGGCGCCCACAGCTTTAGCGCGCTGTATCTCTTTACCGTCAGCGGCACCATGAGCGAGCCTTCGCCCGCCTATACGGTGACGGTAGACAGAACGCCGCCCGCGGCGCCAGTCATCGACGGCATCAGCGATGCGAATTCTGTACCGGTTGTGTTTGGCTCAACGGTGTCCAGCACGCTCGTTACCCTGACAGGCACGGCGGAAGCCGGTGCCATCATCATCATTCAAGATGGCGCGACAGTGCTCAATCGGGCCTTGGTCGTCATGGCGGATGCTACGGGCCACTGGCGCTATACCACCTCGACCTTGCTCGATGGCGAGCATAACTTCAGCGTTACCGCGGTGGATGCCGCGGGCCATGTCAGCGCGCCGTCGAACGGCATTGCGCTCGGCATCAACTCGTCGCCGATCGACGCGCCGATCCTCTACGCCATCATCGACAGCGTTGGTCCGGTGCAAGGCAGTTTCATCAATGGCGGCGAAACCGACGACACCACGCCGACACTGTACGGCACCGGCGCGTTCCCCAGCGGCATTGTGCGCATCTTCAATGGCGCGGCGATGCTCGGCGAGGTAGCAGCCGATGCGCAGGGCAACTGGCGCTACACGCCTACGCTCACCAACCACCAAAACGTGCAGCTCTCGGCGGCCAACGTGGTGAACGGCGTCGTGGGCGCGCATTCCGGGGTGTGGACCTTGACTGTCAACACCGATGCCCCCGCAGCGCCGACCATCACCAGCGTGTTCGACAACGTGCTCGAAGTGTTTGGCGACATCGCCAATGGCGGCATCACCAACGATTCGCGGCCGGTGCTGTGGGGCCAGAGCGCCGTTTTTAATGGAACGGTCAATATTTATGACACTGTGGGCGGCCTTACCACGCTGCTCGGCCAGGCCGCCACCGACGGCGCCGGCAACTGGGCCTTCAACGTCACCAGCACGCTGGCGGATGGCCTGCACAGTTTGAGCGTGAAGGCGGTGAGCCTGGCCGGTGTGGAAGGCGCGGCATCCACCGCGCGTGCCTTCACGGTGGACACCGTGGCGCCGGATGCGCCGACCTTCACTCTGGCACCGGATACCGGCCTCTTTGACGACGACGGCATCACCAACGCTGCCGTGCAAACCTTGAGTGGCGCCGCAGGCTCCGCTGAAAGCAAGGCCACCCTCTCGATCTACGACGATTTCGGCCTCCTCGGCACCACCACCGCCAACGCCGATGGCAGTTGGACCTTCAGCACCCTGGCGCTCAGCGACGGCGTGCACAACCTCTATGCCACCGCGATGGATACCGCAGGCAACGTCTCCGGCCGCAGCGAGGTGCATGGCATTACGATCGATACCGTGGCGCCAGACATCAGCATTGGCAACATCACGGTCAACAGCTACCTGCCCAATAGCCAAACCCATCCGCAAAGCGCGAAACTGGCGGGCGGCGGCTATGTCACGGTATGGACTTCGGCCTACCAGGATGGCTCTGGCCTTGGGGTCTACATGCAGCGCTTCGATGCCAGCGGACGCATTCTGGGCGGCGAAACGCTGGTCAACACCCATATCGAGAGCGATCAGTCGGCGCCGTCGGTGGTGGGCCTCAAGGGCGGCACTTATGTCGTTACCTGGCAGTCGGCGCTGCAAGACGGCGGCGGCCTTGGCGTCTACCTGCAGCGCTTCGCCGCCGATGGCAGCAAGCTCGGCAACGAGACCCTGGTCAACACCTACACCGCCAACGATCAATCCGCACCGCAGGTCGCGGCCTTGGAGGGCGGCGGCTATGTGGTGGGCTGGAACTCGATCGGGCAAGCCGAAGCGGGCAGTTCCGCCTACTTCCAGATGTACGATGTCAACGGCATCAAGGAGGGCGGAGAAACTCGCATCAACAGCACCACGAACGGCAGCGAAAAATTCACCAGCATCAGCGCGCTGAGCGGCGGCGGTTTCGTGGCGACGTACTTCACCCAACTGCTGCCTGCCTTGGGCTATTACAAGATGTACAACGCCGACGGCACGGTCAGCAAGACGGACACCAAGCTGGCGGCGCCCGATAACAGCGGGATGCTGTTCTACGCGGCTACCGCCTTGGCGGGCGGCGGCTTCGCCACGGTGCAAGACAGCCCCTCAGGCGGCCTGGATCTGCAAATTTACAACGCCGCGGGCACCTTGCAGGGCAGCGTCATCCCCTTGAGCAGTGCGCCGAGCAACATGACGCAGCTTTCCAACGGCGACATTGCGCTGGCCTGGGCGTCGAGCAACGTGATTTATGTGCAGTTGGCGCAAGCCAATGGCAGCTTGATCGGCAGCCCGCTCACGATCAGCCATGACACCGCACACGACAATGCCGCGCCGGTTGTCACCGCACTGCCCAATGGCAACTTCGTGGTCAGTTGGCAGAGCAATGCCGGCGGCACCTATGACATCGTGCAGCACCTCTTTGCGGTAAGCGGCACCGCCGCAAACCCCATCGTGACGCCAATCAACCAGGTCGTGGAACTTCAGATCAGCGACGCCAACGCCCTGGCGCACGCAGAACTCAGCTTCGGCGCCGCGTATGCCGCCGGCGCCAACCCAGCGTTCCGCGACAGCACGGGCCATGTCTACACCGTGAGCGACTTCAACGCCGCCGATACCACCGTGAACCACGGCATCACGGCACAGTGGAATACCAGCACCGGCACCCTGAGCTTGCTGGGCGCCGCCAGCGCGGCGGATTACCAGGGCATCATCCACATGCTGGTCACTGGCGGCACCGCCAGCGCGACAGCGAGCCTCACCGTGGAGGATCTGGCGGGCAACAGCAGCAGCGCCACCGGCATCACGGTGGATCCGGTCGGCTTCGCGGTGGCGGCGTCGATTGCTCTGAGTTCCAGCGCCCTCAGTCTCGACTTCGGCATCGACCTCGACATTGACCTCGACAAGGTGACGAGCATCGAGCAAGCCGATCTGGGCGGCGGCGACAATACGCTCAATGTCACGCTGCAAGATGTACTGAACATTCCAGATTCAACGCCGCCGCAGTTGCTGAGCAGCGGCGACGCCAGCGATAGCGCCAGCCTCAAGATCGCCGATGGCTTCGTGCAAACCGCTGGCGATACGCCGCCAGTGAATGGCGTGAGCTTCGATGCGTGGCCTGGGGATTCTGGCGCCACGCTGGCAACCCTGCTCCTGGAGCAGGACATTACTGTACAACCGATCGTTTAATGACCCACCGTTCAATGAGAGGAATGATTTTATGCAGAAGAAAACCGTTACCGTCACCCCCCACAAAGTCGCCGTGTGCTCATCTCATAAAGAGCCCGTGTGCGCGCCCCACAAGGAAACGCATAACGAACCGCACAAAGAAACGCATTGTGGGCAGCACAATGCGCATCACAACGAACATCACAACGAGTCGCATTGCTCACACCCTGGCCCGGTGACACCGCCACCACCGCCCCTGCCGCCGGATGAAGCCACTGCCGCGCCGCAGAGCGCCGTGAATTTGGCGTTCAACGTCAATGGCGCAGACATCAGTGGCACAGACATCAATGGCACAGGCGCCGGCCAAACCGATGCCGATAACGGCAATCTGCTTGGCATCACCCTGCAAGACCTGTTGCAACCTGTGGCTGCCACGCCGCTACCAGGGCTAGCAAACGCCGCGGCCAGCGACAATGATGGCAGCGGCAGCGGCAACCTGGACCTGGCAAGCGCCGACATTTGGAACGCCAGTGCAGGTATCAGTGCCGCCGCCATGCTGGCGCTGGAGCAAGATGTGCAAATACCGCAGGCCGCGTAGTCATGGCTTGCATAAGAAACCCGTGTTGATCGTTTGCCAAATGCGCGGACCACCCCGTCCGCCTACGGCCTCCACCCCTCCACGGGAGGGGAATTACCTCCGGCGATCGGTGTGGGGGTGGGATGGAGTGGAATTTAGCTCCGGCGGGGGTCGGTGTGACGGTGGAAAAAAGGGGAATTTACCTTGCGCCTGCCGCAAGATATTCCCCTCCTGTGGAGGGGTGGACGCCGTAGGCGGACGGGGTGGTCGAGTGTGCTTAGGTCGGCGGATGCCTGGGGCGATACTTGGAGAGTTTGCTGGCCCGAAGATTTTGCAGACAC
>JAIRJU010000080.1 GCA_031260485.1 Pseudomonadales bacterium
CTGGCACTTCACGGCCACGCTCAGCCAGGGGCAAACGCCGCTCTTCTCGGCGGCCAATGTCGTGGATGGCAAGGTGGGGGCGCATTCCAGCGTCTGGAGCGTAACAGTCGATACGGCAGCGCCTGCGGCGCCGACGATCACCAGCGTCATCAGCGACATCCTGCCGTTCTTCGGCACCATCGCCAACAATGGTTTGACCAACGATGCGCGGCCAGTAGTCACCGGCACGGGGGCGGTCGCCCATGGCGTGGTCGAGATTTACGACAATGGCCTGCTGTTCGGCAGCACGCTGGCCGACAGCACGGGCCACTGGGCCTACCACCTCACCGGCGGCACGCTGGCCGATGGCTTGCACGCCATCATGGCCAGAACGGAAAGTTTGGCAGGGATCGGGAGTGCGGACTCCGCGCTGTATTTCTTCACCGTGGATACGACGCCGCCCAACGCGCCGCTCTTCAGTTTGTCGGATCACCAGGGCCAGCTCACCGCGGGCGCTACCAGCAATGATGCCGCGCAGATCTTGAGTGGCGCCGCTGGCGTGGCCGAGGCGGACAGCATCATCACGGTGTATGACGGCGCCAAGGTGCTCGGCACGGCGACGACGCTGGCCGACGGCAGTTGGACGTTCACCACGCCCACGCTGACGGAAGGCACGCACAACCTCAATGCAACGGCGATGGACAGGGCAGGCAATCTGTCGTTGCTTGATGCGAGCACGGTACGCAGCGTCACCATTGACACGATCGCGCCGGTGTTGACGCTCAGTGATGCCAGGGTCAACGCCGCGCAGCCTTACGATCGCAGCCAGCCCGCCAGCGCCACGCTCGCGGACGGCGGCTACGTCACGGTATGGACCTCGGCGTTCCAGGATGGTTCGGGCTTGGGGGTATACCTGCAACGCTTCGACGCCGCGGGAAATCCTCGCGGGGGCGAGCAGCGCGTCAACACCACCACCAACTGGGATCAATCCGCCCCAGCGGTGGCAGGGTTGAGCAATGGCACTTATGTCGTCACCTGGCAGTCGGCGCTGCAAGACGGCAGCGGGCTGGGTGTTTACATGCAGCGTTTCGCCGCGGACGGCACGCCGCTCGGCAACGAAACCCTGGTCAACGCCCTCACGGCGCGGGATCAATCCCATCCGGCGATCGTCGCGCTCGCCAATGGCAACTACGCCATTGCCTGGAACTCGCTGGAATTCACCGGCGCCCCGCGTTATCTCAATGTCAACGCCACCCGGATCGAGGTCTTTTCGCCGAGCGGCACGCAGGTGCTGGCGGAAACCCGCGTCAATGCGGTCACGGATGGCGGGCAATTTGACCGTATGGTCGCATTGAGCGGCGGCGGCTTCGTGGTGGTCTACCGCGAGGATTTTTCCAACCGGCATTTGCGCTTCAGCCTCTATAACGACAGCGGCACCTTGGTGAAGTTCGCCACCTCGATTGGCCAGCACTATACCGGCTACAACCTGGTGGCGCTGGCCGATGGCGGCTTTGGCGTCATCTCCGACCATGGCCTGACCCTCAGCGCGCCGTATTTTCAGCGCTACGACGCCGCAGGCAACACCGTGGGTGCGCCGCTGCTGCTGCCTGCGGTGCCCAGCAGCGTCACGCAGTTGGCGAACGGCGACCTTGCGCTGGCCTGGGGGGCGAACAATGTCATCCATGTGCAGTTGGCGCAGGCCAATGGCACCTTGATCGGCGATCCGCTCACGATCAGCCACGATCCAAGCCACGACAATGCGGCGCCAATCATCACGGCGCTGCCCAACGGCAACTTCGTGGTGAGCTGGGATACCAACACCAATGGCCGCTACGACATCGTGCAGCACCTGTTCGCCGTGAGCGGCACGGCGGCGGCGCCGGTGGTGAGCGCGATCGACCAAGTGTCCGAACTGCACCTGAGCGATGCCAGCGCTCTGGCGATTGCGCTGATCAACTTTGGCGCCGCGTATGGCGCAGGCACCGCGCCGCCACTGTTCCATGAGCTGACGGGCAATGAACTGACTTACGCACAGATCGAGGCGAGCTATGGCATACACGTGAGCTGGGACGCGTCAGCGGGCGTGCTGATGCTAGCCGGCGCCGCCAGCGCGAGCACTTACGAGGCGCTCCTGCATCTGCTGACAGTGGGCGGCAGTGTCAGCGTGCTGGCTAGCATTACGGTGACGGACATTGCCGGCAACGCCAGCACCTTGAGCGGCATCACTGTGGATCCGGGTTACGGCATCGTGAGCGCGGGGTTCAGCCTCGATCTTGGCGAGGTGCAGAGCATCGCAGCAAGTGATCTTGGCGGCAGCAGCACGCTCGAGGTCGCGCTACAAGACGTATTGCAAATGCCGGATACGACGCCGCGGCAGGTGCAGATCAGCGGCGATGGCAACGACAGCACCCATGACAGCGACAGCACCAAGCTCAACATTGCCGAGGGTTTTGTGCAAACCGCGCCACAGATGCAGGCCATTGCTGGCGTGAGCGCTGCCGATTGGCACGCGGGCTCGGGTAACGATATTGCGGTCCTGTTGGAACAGGACCTAAACGTGCAGCAGGTCGCCTAAGGAAGGGCGTCGGGAGCCGGGGGAGGGAATCCTCGGCTCCCGCGGCAAGGGATGCACTATAAGTAACCGTATTATTGGAAACCGTGTTATCAGGAATCGTATTATCAGGAACAGCGCATGATGAAAACACTACTCGCCTCCATCGCCTGCCACGCCTCCACGCGGCGAACTCTTGCCATGTTGCCGCTGCTGTTCGCGCTCGGTGCCTGCACCACCACCTACAGTTGGCGCGAGGTGCCAGGCCCGATACTGGCAACGCCACGGGCGCAGCCCGTACCTGCCACGCCCAATGCGCCGCAGCAGAATGGGCCAGGTTCAGCGGCGGATTTCATCGCCTATGCCGGTGACCGCGTGTTCTTTGATTTCGACAAAGCGGTCATAAAACCTGAGGCGCGCGCCATCCTCGACAAGCAAGCCGAATGGCTCAACCGCTACTCCGGCGTGACCGTGCGCATCGAAGGCAACACCGACGAGATCGGCACGCGCGAATACAACCTCGCGCTCGGCGAGCGCCGCGCCAACGCGGTGCGGGCGTATCTCATGAGCCACGGCATTGCGCAAGCGCGGTTCTACATCGTGTCTTACGGGGAAGAACGCCCCCTCGAGCAACCTGGCTCGGCAGCGCGCAACCGTAACGCCAGAACCGTGGTGATCGCCACGGGAGGGCAGTGATGAGGCCAGGTATCTTGAAATGGGGTATCTTGAAACGAGGTATCTTGAAATCGTCAAAAGTAATATTATATTACATAACTGAAAAGAGACCCCGGATATCCCACGGCGCAGCAGTTGCTCCTGCCGTTGCATTTGCACCACCGGCTGCCAAACAGCCGTGGTCGCGTGCCCTTGTCAGCCTGCCGTCAGCCAACTTGAGTAAATTACCAACAGCGTGACCAATAATGGGGCAGGCCAGGTCTAACACTATGTTGAACGATTTACACACAATTATTCCGCCAGCAATAGCGCACGATGTGGCGGCTAGTTTGTACGGAGATCAGGCTAGTGATGTTGGTGCTTGCCTGAATCTGCCCACCATCGACCGTCCGCTGCGGCTGTTGCTGGCGGCGATGAAGTACGTCTGCCACGATCACGGCAGCGACGTCACCCGGCAATTTCTGCTGCGTGCGATTGCCGCGCGCGCCTTGCGTGCGCAGCCTCTTGCCATCAATTTGCAGGAGCTGCCGCCCACCGCCAAGGGCGTGGCTGAAACCAAGCCGGTCATTGAAACCAAACTGTCGGCGCGGCAAGTGGAAGCGGTACGCGATTACATCGTAGCCAACCTCGCCGACGCGGTTGGCGTGAAGGATCTGGCAGGGTGTATCGGGATGAGCCGCACGCAGTTCGTGCGCCGTTTCAAGGCATCGACCGGCATGACACCGCATCAGGTCGTGATAGACGCCCGCATCGACAAGGCCAAGGAGTTGCTGGTCAATAAGACCCTCGGTGTCGATGAAGTGGCGGCGAAATGCGGCTTCGCCCATGCCTCACATCTTTCTGCGGTGTTTCGCAAGCATCTCAAAATCTCGCCGTCTGTTTATCGCGCGCGCGCGGCGCATGGCGATGCCAGCGCCCATCTGAGTAGCGCTGCTGAGCTTGCCGGCACGCTGGTTCGAGGCCACCTGTAATGACGATGACAATGACCAACGCGCTGGTGTCCGCGCGCGGAATGGCGGAATTCAGCCTGGAGCAGACCACCTTGCGTGTCGGCGACAAGGTAAAGTTGATGGCCTCGAGCCAAGGCTTGGGGTGGAGCGATATGTTTGTGGCGATCACGGACGAATCGCCGCACGAAACCTTGCACCGGGTGCTGCCAGACATGTGGCTGGCGCTGGCGCTGACGCCAGCGGACGTTCAACGCACCAGCAGCCGCTTTCAGCGCAGGCAGTGGATACCGAAGGGCGCGATTTCGATTGCGGGCGCGGGCGAGGCCATGTACGACAAAATGACCTCGCCGATACAGGTGATGTATGTCTATTTGCGGCATGACGTGCTGGATGAGGTGGCCGAGGCACTCTTCGCCGATGGCCGCGAGCGGCGCAATGTGGGCTCCATGTTCTGTTTGAGCGATGTGGTACTGCGGCGGCTCTTGGCGTTCATCCGCATGATGGTGCTGGAGCCGCGGGGCAGTAACCAGCTCAAGGTGGATTATTTTTCACAAGTGCTGGCGGCGCGCTTGCTCGAAAATCACTCCGTCATCGGGCCGCCGCGAGAGGTGCCACGCGCGCCGGCCTTCAATTCGTGGGAGATCGGCCAGGTCATTGATTACATGAATGACAACTTGTCGCTGAACATGAGCATTGGCGAGCTGGCCGACATCGTGGGCCTGGGGCGCACGCAATTCATTGCGCGCTTCAAGGCCACGGTATCGCTCACTCCGCACCAGTTCGTCATTCTGCGGCGGATCTGCAAGGCCAAGGCCATGCTTGCCACCAAAAGATGCGTGGATCACCGCTCCATCGCGTTGAGCTGCGGCTTCGTCAGCCAGGCGCACTTCATCACCACCTTCAAAAAGATCGTCGGCAAGACGCCGCGCGAGTACCGCTTGAGTGTGATTTGAAAGCGATTTGAGTGTGATCTGAATGTGATCTGAGAGTTGTAGCGTTTGTCCGGGCGGCGGCATGGCTATATGATGCGGCGATGACCGACAACCCTCTTCTGCGCCGCCTTCCGCCTTCTCACAACTGCACCAGTGAAGCCCTCCTCGGCCTCTTCCTCGACTACGTGACGGAGCGGGGCCTCGAACTCTATCCCGCGCAAGAGGAAGCCATCTTGGCGCTGTTCGAGGAGCATAACGTCATCCTCAATACACCTACTGGGTCTGGCAAATCGTTGGTTGCCACTGCGCTGCATTTCAAAGCCATGGCCCAAGGCCAGCGCAGCGTCTATACCTGCCCGATCAAGGCGCTGGTGAATGAAAAATTCCTGGCGCTGTGCCGCGATTTCGGGCCGCACAATGTCGGTATCGCCACCGGCGATGCCACCGTGAACCGCACGGCGCCGATCGTGTGTTGCACCGCCGAGATTCTGGCCAATGTGGCCTTGGCGGAGGGAGAGGATGCGCCGTTTCACACCATCATCATGGATGAGTTTCACTATTACGCCGACCCCGCGCGCGGCGTGGCATGGCAGGTGCCGCTGTTGACACTGCGCAACTCGCGCTTTTTGCTGATGTCCGCCACGCTCGGCGCCACGGCCTTGTTCGAGCGTGAGCTGACACGGCTGACCGGCGCGGTGACAACAGTAGTAGCCTCCGCGACACGGCCCGTGCCGCTGCAATTTCGCTATGAAGAAAAATCCTTGCTGGAGGCCACCGTGATGGCCTTGGTGGAGGCGCGGCAAACGCCGGTGTACGTGGTGCATTTCACGCAGAACGACGCGGCGCAGACAGCGCAGAATCTGATGAGCCAGAATTACTGCAACAACGAGGAAAAAGCCGCGCTCGCCACTGCGCTGATCGGCGTGAAATTCAGCAGCCCCTATGGCAAGGATCTCAAGCGCTTTCTGCGCCATGGCATCGGGTTGCACCATGCGGGCCTCTTGCCGAAATACCGCATTTTGGTGGAACAACTCGCACAGAAAGGGCTGCTGAAAATCATCTGCGGCACAGACACGCTCGGCGTCGGCGTCAACGTGCCGATTCGCACGGTGCTGTTGACGCAGCTCAGCAAATACAGCGGTTCCAAAACCGCCACGCTGACGGCGCGGGATTTTCATCAGATCAGCGGGCGCGCGGGCCGCAAGGGCTTTGACGACATCGGCTATGTGGTAGCCATGGCGCCGGAGTACGTCATCGAAAATGCCAGGATCGACGCCAAGATCGCGGGTGATCCCAAGAAAGCCAAGAAACTGGTGAAGCGCAAACCACCGGAAGGCTTCGTAACCTGGAACGCGGACACCTTCGCCAAGCTGCAAACCGCACCGCCGGAACCTTTGGTGTCGCGCTTTCAGGTGACACACGGCATGTTGCTGCAAGTGCTCAGCCGTAAGGGCGATGGCTGCCGGGCCATGCAGCGGTTGATTGCGGATAGCCATGACACCCCGGCGCAAAAACAGACGCATCGCCAGCGCGCCTGGCAATTGTTTCGCGCGCTTTTGGAACGCAAGATCATCGAAATAAAACCGCTGGCCGAACGCCGCGATGGCCGCAAACTGCGCCTGAATATCGATCTGCAAGAAGACTTCTCGCTCAACCATGCGCTCTCGCTCTACCTGCTCGATACCCTGGCCTTGCTGGAACTGGACAGCCCCACCTATCCCTTGGACCTGCTCACGCT
>JAIRJU010000132.1 GCA_031260485.1 Pseudomonadales bacterium
GGATGTACTTGCGGGCGTGCCGAAAACCGATGAGGACTGGGGCCGACCTTTTCTCCAAACAAATTCAAACCAGGTTTTCTCCAAACGCAAATCAAAATACAAATCCATCGCAATAAACAACAAGGAAACAATCGGATTTCAAAGGGATTCGATCTCACCCACAGGTTTCTTTGACAAAATTTCCAAGTATGCGCGCCTAGACTTCGGTCTCATCGTCATAGCAAGCGGATCGCGGGCATGAGCAACAGAAAGGGAACATGGCAATTGGGCGTTTTGCTGCTGGCGGTGGCGGGGCAGAACGTGGCGGCAGCGATGGAGCATGAGCATCTTGCGGAGGTGGAAGGGCTCGATTTTGCCACCCTGCTCAATGCCGCCATGCAGCAGGCGCCGCAAATTCTGGAAGCGCCGGTGCGCGAGCAGCAGGCCAGCGATTACGCCGCTGCGGGCAAGCGGCTGTTGGCGGGGCGCCCTAATGTGATTTACAACCTCATCGATGACCGCTGGCGCGACAACCTGGGGCTCAGGCAACAGGAATTCGGTTTGCAGTTGCCGCTGTGGCGGCCAGGAGAACGGCGCGATGCGCAGGCGATGGGCGCGCATTACGAAGAACAGGTTGGGCTGTGGTCGACTTACTTGCGTTGGAATCTCGCGGGCCGTTTGCGCAGCGCGCTGATGGATCTCGAAAGCGCCGAGGCGCAACTGGCGCTGGAGGAGGCTGCCAGCCTCAATGCACAGGCGCTGCATCGCGCCACGGAGCGTATGTTCGAGGCGGGCAGCCTGGCCCGGCTCGACACCATGCAGACGCGCAACATGCTGCTTCAGCAACAGCAAAAAGTACTCGATGCCGATGCGCGCATGGTGGATGCCGAGCGCAACTTCCGGGTGTTGACCGGGCTCGATCGCCGCCCCGCCAGCGCTTTTACCGAAACGCGCAGCGCGGAAGACGCAGTCAGCGCCACGCATCCCTTGCTGGACTACCTCAATTCCGAAGTGACGGTGGCGCGCGACCACGTGCAGCAAATGCTGCTCACCAATAAAGGCAGCCCGCAACTTACCATCGGCACGCACAGCGAACGCGGCGACCGTTTTCAAGCCACCACTGGCAGCGTGCTGGTACAGCTCAGCGTGCCCCTTGGCAGCAAGAATGTCGTGAACAGCCAAACCAGCGCCGCGCGCCGCTTGCAGGTGGATGCCGAAGTGGCGCTGCGCCAGAACCGTATCGAACTGCAACGTCTGGTGCATGAGGCTGAACATGCGCTCTTCACCATCGAACAGCAGTTGCCGCTGGCCGAAGAACAGGCCGATCTGGCGGAACAGCGCCGCGCGATGGCGCAAGGCGCTTTCGAGGCAGGCGAACTCACCTTGGCGCAAGTGCTCAGTTCGGTGCAAGACGCTATCGCCGCGCGGCAAGCGCTCAGCAACATGCACTTGCAGCGGCTGCGTTTAATCAGCGAATACAACCAATACCTTGGAGTGTTGCCATGAAACGCTTATCTCTTTTATTGCCGTTTCTTTTAGTGATGAGCAGCGCTGGTTCCAGCGTCACAGCCGCGGTGCTGAACACGCTGGATCAAGCCACCTTGAATCGCCTGGGCTTGGTGTTCGCGCGCGTGCAGCCGGTCAGCACCGACAGTGGCACCACCGTATCGGCGCGGGTGATGGGCTCGCCGTTACAACCCGATGCGGTGGTGGCGCGTTTCGCGGGCGTGGTGGAAGCGTGGCATGTGGCGCCTGGCGATGCAGTCGACGCCAATGCAGTGCTGGGCACAGTGCGCAGCTCCGAGGTGCTGACCTTGCAGCAGCAATGGCTGGAAGCGAACGCTGCCTTGCGGCAAGCCAGCGCAGCGCAAACGCGCGATCAAAAACTGTTTGATGATGGCGTAATTGCGGCGCAGCGTTTGCAGCAGACACAGCGTGATTACCAAGCGGCGCGCGCGAGCGCCGATGCGCTCGGCGCGCAGTTGACCTTGGCGGGCATCGAGGCCAAGCAGCTTGGCAGTTTCACTTCGCAGTCGCCGCAATTGGGGCTCTATACGCTGCGCGCGCCGCTGGCGGGCGTGGTGGGCCGCTTGCAAGCCAGCGTGGGCGAAGCGGTAACGTCAGCGCAGCGTTTGGTGGAGCTGAGCCCCGCGCAACTCTGGCTTCAAGCCGATCTGCCGGCCAGCTTGGCCGCGGGCCTGCGCGAAGGGCAGCCTTTGCGCACGCAAGGCGTGGATACGCCGCTGACTTTGCGTCAGCTCGACCGTCAGCTCGATCCGCGCACGCAAACGCTGGGGATACGCGCAGAATTTGACGGAACGGTCAATTTACGCCCCGGCCAGATCGTGCCGCTGTTGCTCACGCCGCTCGAAGCAGGCTGGCGTATTCCCGCCGATGCCGTGGTGCACAACGGCAAGACCACGGAAGTGTTCGTTCGCACCGCCTCCGGCATCGACAGCCGCGTGCTGCATCTCGAACCGCTCGGCGGTGATTACCTCGCGCGCGAAGGCATCCAGGGTGATGAACAACTGGTGGTGCGTGGCGCCGCCCTGCTCAAAGGCATGACACTTGGCCTCGGAGGCGAATGATGTTTAGCGGTCTCATCCAGTTCGCGCTCAGTCAGCGTTTGATGACCATTTTGCTGGCGGCGCTTTTGGCCGCGTTCGGCAGCGTGGCGATGTTGAATCTGCCCATCGATGCGTTTCCCGACATTTCGCCCACACAGGTCAAGATCATCATCAAGTCGCCAGGCATGACGCCGGAAGAAGTGGAAACGCTCATCACCAACCCTGTGGAAGTGGAATTGCTCGGCATTCCTAACCAAACGATCCTGCGTTCCATTTCCAAATACGCGCTCAGTTCGATCACGGTCGATTTCAGTGAAGGCACCGACATCTATTGGGCGCGGCAGCAGGTGACAGAGCGCCTGAGCGGCGTCTGGGGCGATCTGCCCGGCGCCATCAGCGGGGGTCTGGCGCCGCTGAGCACGCCGCTGGGCGACATGTTCATGTTCACCATCGAAAATCCCACTTTGTCGCTGGAAGAAAAACGCTTTCTGCTCGATTGGAACATCCGTCCTGCGCTGCGCACCGTGGCAGGTGTGGCGGATGTCAACTCGCTCGGCGGTTTCGTGCGCACCTTCGAGGTGAAGCCGCAACGCGAACGCATGACGCTGCTCGGCTTCACGCATGATGATCTGATGCAGGCGCTGGCACTCAACAATCGCAACGACGGCGCGGGCCGCCTCGATCAAGGCGAGGAAGCGCTGCTGGTGCGCGTCACCGGCGCCGTGCAGGATGTGGCCGACCTTGGCCGCATCCAGGTGCGCAACACCGCAGGCGTATTGCTGCCGCTCAGCGAACTCGCCGAGGTGCGGTTGGGGGAATTGGAACGCTATGGCAGTGTCACTGCCGACGGCACTGGCGAAGTGGTGCAAGGTTTGGTGATCGGCCTGCGCGGCGCCAACGCCAGCGCGGTGGTGGCGGGAGTGCGTGCCAAGCTGAAGGATCTCGAAGCCACCTTGCCTGATGGCACCACCATGGCGGTGTTCTACGATCGCAGCGTGCTGATTGGCGGCGCGGTGTACACGGTGGCGAAAGCGCTGATCGAGGCGGTGGTGCTGGTGGTGCTGCTGCTTGGCCTGTTTCTGGGCAATGTGCGCGCCGCGCTCACGGTGGCGCTGGTGTTGCCGCTGTCGGCCTTCGCCACGTTCATCCTCATGCGCCAGTTCGGCTTGACCGCCAACGTGATGAGCCTCGGCGGCCTCGTGATCGCCATCGGGATGCTGGTGGATTCCTCGATCGTGATCGTGGAAAACATCGTGTCGATGATGGCGCACGCGCAGCACCGGCAATCGCGCATTCCGCCGCTGCATGTGGTGTTTCGCGCGGTGAAAGACGTAGCGGTGCCGGTAACCGCGGGCATCATCATCATCATGATCGTGTTTTTGCCGCTGCTGTCGCTCGAAGGTCTCGAAGGCAAGATGTTCCGCCCGGTGACGCTCACCATCGTGTTCGCGCTGGCGGGTTCGCTGCTGTTGTCGCTTACGCTGATTCCGGTGGTGGCGTCGATGGCGCTCAAGGCCGATGCGCACGTTGACCCCTGGCTCAGCCGCAAACTCACCGCGCTCTATAGGCCTGCTCTGCGCCGCACGCTGCGCAATCCCAAGCCGGTCTTGGCGGGCGCGGCGGCGCTCTTGGTGCTGACCGTCGTCTTGTTCCCGCTGGTGGGCAAAACCTTCATGCCGACAATGGACGAAGGCGATTTTATCGTGCAGCTTGAAAGCATTCCCTCGATCAACCTGCGCAGCAGCACGCGCCAGGCGCAACTGGTGGAAGAAGCCATCAAGGCGGCCGTGCCGGAAGTGCTGCGCGTGGTGTCGCGCACCGGCTCGGACGAAATCGGCATGGACCCGATGGGCCTCAACGAAACCGATATGTTCTTGCAGCTCAAGCCGCGCGCCGAATGGGAATCGCCGTACAAGCATGTGCTGGAAGATAAATTGCGCAAGGTGATGAACGGTTTCCCCGGCATCAACTTTGCCTTCACTCAGCCCATCGACATGCGCGTGTCCGAGATGCTCACCGGCTCGCGCGGCGACGTGGCGATCAAGATTTTTGGCCCAGACCTCACGCTGCTCAACCAATACGCCGACGCCATATCCGCCATTGTCGGTAAAGTGAACGGCAGCATCGACACCATCGCCACCATCAACGAAGGCGCGCAATATCTGCAAGTAGCAGTGGATCGCCTGCGCGCGGGCGAGCTTGGGCTCGATGCCGATACGCTGCAAACGCAATTGCGTTCCGAAATCGAAGGAATGCGCGTGGGCACCGTGATTCAAGGCACCGCGCGCGTGCCGTTGATGCTGCGTTACAAACCGCTGGTGGGCGATGGCGAGGCGGCGCTGGAGCAAAATTTCATCACCTTGCCTGATGGCGGTTTCATTGCGGTAGCGGAAGTGGCGCGCATCGAGCGCGTGGAAGGCCCGGTGTTGATTTCGCGCGAAAGCGGCCAGCGTTTCGCCGTGGTGCGCACCAATGTCGAAGGCCGCGATCTCGTAGGGTTCGTTGCAGAAGCACGCCAAGCGGTGGCGCAGCAGCTCGACATGGCAGACGGCTACACCCTGGTGTGGGGGGGAGAATTCGAGAACCAGCAGCGTGCTGCCGCGCGCTTGGTGTTGGTGGTGCCGGTGGCGCTGCTCTTGATTGCCTTCATGTTATTTTTGACTTTCAAGTCCATTAAGCAGACCTTGATCGTGTTGTCGATGATTCCCTTCGCGTTGACTGGCGGTTTGATCGCGCTGTGGCTCACCGGTGAATTCGTGTCGGTGCCGGCCTCGGTGGGTTTCAT
>JAIRJU010000198.1 GCA_031260485.1 Pseudomonadales bacterium
TGGGCTTTTCCAATGGCGGCGCGCTTGCGCTGCACTACGCGCTCGATGCGCTCGATGATGCCACGCTGCGCGCACCAGATCGCTTGGTGCTGCTGTCGCCGATGGTGGGCATTACCGCGTTTGCGCGTTTTGCGGGATTGGCGGCGTTGCCGGCGTATTTTCCCGCATTCGTGAATGCGGCGTGGCTCAATATTGTTCCAGAATTCAATCCGTTCAAATACAACTCGTTTCCGGTCAATGGCGCAGTGCAAAGCCATGCGTTGACACAAGCCTTGCAGCGGCAGCTCAATGCCAAAGCCCGCGCCGGGCGTTTGAATGCGTTGCCGCCGATTCTCACCTTTCAATCCATCGTGGATTTTACCGTGAGCACGCGCGCGGTGGTGCGTTCGCTGTATGCGCAGTTGCCGCCCGGCGGCCATGAACTGGTGTTGTTCGACATCAACCGTATGGCGCGTTTCGGCCCGTTGCTCAACGCGGCATCCGATACCGCACTGACGCGCTTGCTGCCGCCGCCGCCGCGTACTTTCCGCACCACGATCATCGCCAACACCAGCGCGGGGGTGTCGGAAGTGGCGGAATTTCGGATGGATTCTGGAACTGATGCGCAGAAAATACGCGATCTAGGGCTCACCTATCCTGCGGATAATTTTTCACTCTCGCATGTCGCGCTGCCGTTTCCGCCCGATGACGCCCTCTACGGTTCGCAGCCGGATGAGGCCGAGAATTACGGCATCAATCTGGGCGCGCTGGCGCCGCGTGGCGAGGTAGGCGTATTGATCGTGGCGCTCGATGCCTTGCTGCGGGTGTCGTCCAATCCGTTTTTTCCTTATTTGATCGAGCGGATTGATGAAGTGATCGATTCATCTGCTACTGATTCAGCGCTTCCAGCGCCTCGCTGAGCTTGTTCACGCCCACGACTTCCATGCCCGCAATCGGCTGACGCGGGGCGTTGGCTTTGGGCACGATGGCGCGGGTGAAGCCGTGCTTGGCAGCTTCTTGCAAGCGTTCTTGTCCGCTCGGTACAGGACGGATTTCGCCCGCGAGGCCAACTTCGCCAAATACCACCAGCTCGCGCGGTAACACGCGGTCGCGGAAGCTGGAGACAATGGCGAGCAGCAGCGCGAGATCGGCGCTGGTTTCGCTGACCTTCACGCCACCTACCACGTTGGCGAACACGTCCTGATCCGCCATGAACAGGCCGCCGTGGCGGTGCAGCACCGCGAGCAGCATCGCCATGCGGTTGCCGTCGAGCCCCACCGCGATGCGGCGCGGATTGCCAAATTGTGAAGCGTCCACCAAGGCTTGAATTTCTACCAGCAAGGGGCGCGTGCCTTCCCACAACACGGTGACGAGCGAGCCGGGCGAGATTTCTTCGGTGCGGGCGAGGAAGATGGCGGAAGGGTTTTTCACTTCCTTCAAACCGCTTTCGGTCATGGCGAAGATGCCGAGTTCGTTTACCGCGCCGAAGCGGTTCTTGTGGCCGCGCAGTGTGCGGTAGCGGCTGTCTTCGCCGCCGTCGAGCATCAAAAAACAATCAATCATATGTTCCAGAACCTTGGGGCCGGCGAGCGAGCCTTCCTTGGTGACGTGGCCGACCAGGAACAGCGCGGTGTTGCTTTGCTTGGCGAACTGGATCAGATAGGCGGCGCATTCGCGCACCTGGGCCACCGAACCGGGAGCCGACGGCAACTCCGCGCTGTGCATCACTTGAATCGAGTCGATCACGATGACCTTGGGCTGGTGCGCAGCGGCGGCGCTGGTGATGTCGTGAATGTTGGTTTGTGCAAGCATTTTCAATTTATCGCTGGGCAGGCCCAGCCGGCGTGCGCGCATTCCGACTTGCTGCAAGCTTTCCTCGCCCGTGACATAGAGCGTTTCCAGGCTTTGCGACAAGCGGCACATCAATTGCAGCAGCAAGGTGCTTTTACCGGCGCCGGGGTTGCCGCCGATCAATACCACCGAGCCGGGCACCAGGCCACCGCCGAGCACGCGGTCGAGTTCACCGATGGAGGTGGCGATGCGCGGGGCTTCGTCGAGACTGATATTGGCCAGCGTTTGTACCGAGGCCAGCGCGCCAGCGTAACCGCCGCGCTTGAATTCAGCCGCCGCGGGCGCGGCATTGCCGAGGCTGACGCGGCTCAGGGTGTTCCAGGCGCCGCAGGCTGCGCATTGGCCTTGCCACTGCGAATGCTCGGCACCGCAGTCGTTGCAGACGTAGGCGGATTTGGGTTTGGCCATGAGGGAACGGAGCTCCGAAATCGAAGCTCCGCATGATAGCCGGCTCTGAACGTTCCTGCTTGCGTGCAGGGCGGGTCTTGACCCGCCGGAACGATAAGTAGCGGGTCAAGACCCGCCACAGTTACGGCTTGCCGTGCGCGCGGATGAAGGCCAGTACCGGCGCGCTGAGCGAGCTGTCCGGCGTGCCGACGGCATAGGTTTCCGACAGGTGCGAGTGATTGCGCAGGTGCAGCGCGAACAAGGGCTTGCCGGCATCGTTGGCGGCGTGGATCAGT
>JAIRJU010000094.1 GCA_031260485.1 Pseudomonadales bacterium
CGTGCTTAAACTCCGGGCCGATTCCAGCCCCGCTGCTTGCCGCCCGGATGAGCTGCCTGCGCATTACGGCCTGCAAGGCGACACCTATCAACTCACACCGGAACAGGCACAGGCGATTCTGGACTTGCGTCTGCACCGCTTGACCGGCCTCGAACACGACAAACTCATCAGCGACTATCAGGAACTGCTGCGCCAGATTGCCGATTTCCTCGACATTCTCGCCAGCGACGAGCGCTTGATGAGCGTGATTCGTGGCGAACTGGAGGAGATCAACGCCAGTTATGGCGATGAGCGCCGCACCGAGATCCTTGCCTCGCAGCAGGATCTCACCATCGAAGACCTCATCACCGAAGAAGATCGCGTGGTCACGATTTCGCAGGGTGGCTACGCCAAGAGCCAACCGCTCAGCGATTACCAGGCGCAGCGCCGCGGCGGCATGGGCAAAGCCGCGGCCACGGTGAAAGACGAGGATTTCGTGGAGCATCTCTTGGTAGCCAGCAGCCACGACACGCTGCTGTGCTTCACCACGCTCGGCAAGGTGTACTGGCTCAAGGTGTATCAGATTCCGCTCGCCAGCCGCACCTCGCGCGGCAAGCCCATCGTCAACCTGCTGTCGCTCGAGGCGGGCGAAAGCATCAGCAGCCTGTTGCCGATCCGCGATTATTCACAGAACCATTATATTTTCATGGCCACCGCCAACGGCACGGTGAAGAAAACCGCGCTCACCGCCTTCGCCAATCAGCGCAGCGTGGGCCTCAAAGCCATCGAACTGGACGAGGGCGACGTGCTGGTGAAGACCGCCATCACCGATGGCGAGTGTGATGTCATGCTCTACAGCAGCGCTGGCAAGGCAGTGCGCTTCCACGAAAGCACAGTGCGGCCGATGGGCCGTGTGTCGCGCGGCGTGCGTGGTATTCGGCTGCCGCAAGATCAGCGCATGGTGGATATGATCATTCCAAAACCGAACGGTCAAATTCTGGCGGTGAGTGAAAACGGCTACGGCAAGCGCACCGCGGTGGAAGAATTCCCCATCAAGGGCCGCGGCGGCCAGGGCGTGATCGGCATTCAAGCCAGCACGCGCAACGGCGCCATCGTCGGCGCGCTGCAAGTGTTCGATGGCGACGAAATCATGCTGATCAGCGACAAAGGCACGCTGGTGCGCACCCGTGTCGATGAAGTCGGCCTGCAAGGCCGCAACACGCAGGGCGTGCGGCTGATCAAGCTCAAGGAAGGCGAACGTCTGGTCGGTGTGGAACGGGTGGAAGAGCCGGGCGAGAGCAGCGCGGCGCTTACGCACAGCGATCCCGGCGCTTTCCCGCGCGCTGCGGCGCCTGCGGCACTCGGTGACGCGGATGCCGCCGAGTCTGAATTCGAGGATGACGACTTCGATGACGCGGAGTCTGACGAAAATCCGGATGAGCGTTGAGCGTTCACGAAACATGACGATTTTGTTTCCTCAAGCTCTCCGGTAAGCACTATGAAATGTATACACTTTTTCCTCGAGTTCACTGAAGATTGACTGACGTAGGAGCATGAGGTCCAATCCCAAAATACAATTGACTAGCCTGACTGACAGTCAGCCTATTATTAGTAGTACCCACCGCAAGCCCACACTCCTGAACAATCTATCTCCTTACTTTTTCAAATTTCAGAAATCCCCATGAACAAATCCCTCTACCGCCTCCTCTTCAACCGTGCCCTCGGCCTGGTGATGGTAGTAGCCGAGACCGCGCGCGCTGAAGGCAAGCCAGGCGGTACGAGAATGCGTCATGCAAGTAGGCCGCGAGCGCTGTTGCGTTTGCGACCCCTGTGCTGGTCCTTGCTGATGGCGCTGAGTGCGGTGGGAATGAACGCAGCGCAAGCGCAAACGCCGCCTGCGATGCAGATACCGCAAATACCCCAGGTGCAACCCATCACGCTGCCGCAGTTGCCGCCGATGCCGAACACGGCGTTGGTCGAGGTGCCATCACTTTCTGAGGTGGGGGCTCGTGCTATTCGTCCGGTTGATGTGAATGCGGCAGAGGCGCTGCGTGATAACAGTGCGCGTACGGCGACTGTTCCGCTCGATCGTGTGACTTTGCCCAACGGTTTGCCCGCACTCACCGGCGGGAGTTTGGAGAGTTCGTTGGCGCCGCGTGAGGTGGGGGTGCCGGATTATGCGGCGCGGCTTGCGCAGGCGCGGGCGGATGCGGCGTTGTTGACTGATCAGTTGACGATGCCGGAGGCGTCTGCTTTGGGCGTGAGCGCGGGGGATGGCGCGGTGGTGTCTGTGTTGGATTCTTCGGCATTGGGCGGGATGTATCAGGGCCGGATCGTGCTGGTGAATGGTGGGGTGAACAGCGTGAGCGAGCTTGGCGCTGGTGCGGGAGAGATTGTGCTGGGCGCTGACGGCATCCTTGGTGTGAAGCCACGTGAGTTGAGCGCGCCTGATATTGCGGTGCAGAGCCTGACACAAAATGTGACGCAAAATGCGGTACAGAATTCGACAGAAGGCATAGTACAACTATCGGTACAAAATTCAGTACAGACCGCAGCGCCCATCACCGCCCCTTCAATCACCACCCCCGCTTCTTTCAGCACCACAAGCCTCGATATAACGCCGCTGGATAGTCCGGCGCTTCCCCCGCCGCCCGCACTGACGTCTGTTACCGGCGGCGCTTCCCTCGACACCCAAGGCGCCCCCCTCATCAACGGCCCTGGTTCCCTCTTGGGCGATCCGGGCAACGTGGCGCTGCGCAGCGGG
>JAIRJU010000238.1 GCA_031260485.1 Pseudomonadales bacterium
ATGCTCGGCGACTGGCTGGTGCGGCACTTCTCCCGCAAATGAAGTTTCCTCGTTCCACCTTGAAAGTGCATCCATGAAAAAACTGCTGACCCTGCTGGCCGCGGCCTTCGTCTTCAACAGCCACGCCGCCGACAAACTCTCGGTGGCCGCCACCGCCGTGCCGCACGCCGAAATCCTCGAATTCGTCAAGCCCACGCTGGCCCGGCAAGGCGTGGAGCTGGAGATCAAGGTCTTCACCGATTACGTGCAGCCCAACATCCAAGTGGCCGAAAAGCGCCTGGACGCCAATTTCTTCCAGCACCAGCCCTATCTCGACGAGTTCAACAAGGGCAAAGGCACCCACCTGGCGGCGGTGACGGGCGTCCACATCGAGCCTTTCGGCGCCTATTCGAGCAAGATCAAGAAAATCGACGAGCTCAGGGATGGCGCCACCGTGGCCATTCCCAACGACGCCACCAACGGCGGCCGCGCGCTGCTGCTGCTGGACAAAGCCGGCATCATCACGCTCAAGGACAACCAGAACATCCTGGCCACGCCCAAGGACGTGGCCGGCAATCCCAGGCACCTGAAGTTCCGCGAACTGGAAGCCGCCACGCTGCCGCGCGTGCTGGACCAGGTCGATCTCGCGCTGATCAACACCAACTATGCGCTGCAAGCGAAGCTGAACCCCAACCAGGACGCACTGGTCATCGAAGGCGCGCAATCCCCCTACGTCAACATCCTGGTGGCGCGCCCCGACAACAAGGACAGCGAGGCCATGAAAAAACTCGCCGCCGCGCTGCACAGCCCCGAGACCAGGAAGTTCCTCATCGACAAGTACCAGGGCGCCGTGGTTCCGGCATTCTGAAACCGCACCGATGCAAAACGAGACGCAACATACAGTGCGCGGATGGATCGCCTGCAACTGATCGAAACCTTCATACGTGTCGCACAAACCCAGAGTTTTGCCGAGGCCGGACGCCAGATGCGCATGGCCAAGTCGGTGGCGACCGGCCGGGTCCAGCAACTGGAGGAATACCTCGGTGCACCGCTGTTTCATCGCAGCCCATGCAAGCGCCCGCAGGCCCCCGTCTCAAAACCGCTCTAACGCTCCGCCGGCATCAGCATGATCGGCTTGCGTTCGTGGCCCGGAACATCGCGTTGCCGCCATATTTCCTCGTAAAGCCGCTCCAGATCGCGGGCGAAGCGGGCCGTATCAAACAACGGCGTGCTGAGGCGCGCTGCCCCTAATCTCTCGCGGAGGGTTTTCAGCTTCCCAGGTGCGCACGCCAGCGACAAAGCCAGATCGAAATACGCCTCGTCCGTCGTCACGACGAGATCGGCAAAACCGTGTGTCGTCAGCAGGCTGGCCGCCACTCGGCTGGCAAATGTTTCACCCATGCGCGTGAGCAGCGGCACGCCCGCCCAAAGTGCGTCGGAAGCGGTGGTATGCGAGTTGTACGGGAATGTGTCCAGCGCCAGATCCGCAAGCTGCAGCCGTGCCAGATGCTCATCCAGCGGCCTGAACGCGGCAAAGATGAGGCGATCACCGGCAATACCTCGTTTTTCTGCCTCGCGCCTCAGATCAGCCTTGGCTTCTTCCCCGTTGGCTTTTTGGTCGAGGAGCCACAGCACGCTGCCTGGGATTGCCGACAACAAACGGCACCAGATGTCGAAAGTGCCGGGATTGATCTTGATGAACTGGTTGAAGCTGCAAAACACCAGGCCGGTTTCCGGCAGCCCCGCCTCGCTGCGGCTGAGCGGCGGGCCGAGCGGACGTGAGCGGTCGTTGGGCTGGTAGCAATGCGGCATCAGCGCCAGCGTCTCACTGAAATTTTTCGCGTGCTCGGGAGGCGTCACCACGGGATCACCGATGATGTAATCGGCCAGCCGTTCATGGCCCAGCGTGCCCGGATAGCCGAGCCATGAAACGATGATTGATGCCGGACGCCGCGCGACGATGTTCGGTCGGGCATCCGTCGTATAGCCCTTCAAGTCAATCAGCAGATGCGGGGCGATTTCGGCAATCCGCGCCGATGCCTGCGCGTCGGTGTCTGCCGACAGGTCGTGCCATGTCGCCGGCATGGCGGCGATACGTGGGGCGTAGCGACCGTTGCGCTTGGCAGGGGATGCTCCCACCGACAGCAGATGCACCTCCACATTGACGGGGTCGTGTGCCTCCAGCACGCCAGCCAGCAGATGCATGGTCGCGTGCTCATGGTAGTCGGCCGAGAGATAGCCGATCCTGAGCGGGCCGTTGCGCACAGGTGCCGCGCTTACCAGCGGTGCCAGCGCCAGCGCTTCACTGCACTCCTCGTCGACAAAGCGGCGCGACGCTTTCCTGAGAAGCTCCGGCGTCAACGCCGGAATATTCAACAGCGGCCACGGTGTAATGGGCATGCTGCGCTCGGCCTTGAGGTCTTCGAGACAGGCCGTATCCACTTCTGCCAACTTCTGCCAAACGATCCGCTTGCGTAGATTGGCGCCCAGCGCGCCCCATTGGCAACCCCGCTCCTGAAACGTGGCCGCCTCAGCCGAGCGACCGCTATTTTCCAATACCGTCCCCAGCGTCTTGGCGGCATTAGGTTGAGTGGGCTCCAACGCCAAGCTGCGTCGCAGCAATGGCTCGGCTTCGGCATAGGCGCGGCGATTCGACAGCAGCGTGCCCAGATTGGCAAGCGCTGTCGCATAGTTGGGCTTGAGCGCAACGGCCTGACGGTAAAGCGCCTCTGCCTCCTGCCGTTCCCGTCTGCGTTCGAGCAGGTTGGCCAGGTTGGAGCAAACCTGGGCGTTGTCCGGCTTGAGCGCAAGGCTTTCACGATAGGCGGCAATGGCGTCATCGGCCCGTTTGAGTTCCACCAGCGTGATGCCAAGATTGGTATAGAAACTGGCGTCGCGGCGAATAGCCAAAGCCCGGCGAATGAAGCCTTCGGCCTCTGCGTAGCGGTTCATCATCATGCAACAGACACCGCGCACGTGCCATGCATCGGCATGATTCGGCTGGCTGACCAGAATTCGCTGAAATGTCTTTTCCGCCCCGGGGTAGTCACCTTTTTGATAGGCGACCATTCCCTTGGAATAAAGCGTTGCCGAAACGCTGGAACGTTGGGCTGAGTAGCCTTTATTTCGCATGAAATCCCTTTTTGTCCGTCCCTCAGGTCGGACTTACCATACCAATCATCACACCACGATGGTGACGTCGCAATAAATATAGCATGGACAGTGTAAAAATTTAAATGCACTGCCACAACTACAGCAATAGACGTTGGTAAGAATAGTATGCATCAGGAACCTGGCTTCAATACAGATGGCTTAGTTCTCGCCGGTGGATGCCAATACAAGCCCTGACGGACTGATCGTACCGCCAGCGTCTCGCGTTAGCCTCGGTAGTATGGTTGGATTACTGGCACCCAGCAAATGTCGCCGTGAAGATATTATACAGGCACTGGATATTCCAATGCTGCTGTTCATGTTACCCATACAACTAACAGCAAAAAATAAATGAATTCATTTCACAAATAAATACATTCGCAAAATTAAAATTTTTATTTAAATTCAATAAGTTGAATTTTTATTACTTGATGTTTTACGTGAACGGTATTGATTAATTTTTTTAGCACATCTTCCTGCGGGGAAAGATTGGTGTGGGAGCGGTGTCTTCAAAAAACGCTGCTGCTCTCCTCTTTCCTTCCCCGCAAGGGGGAAAGGAAGGAGGGGAAGGGGTTATTTGCGGACAAATACCGGCGTGAGGCTGCAATCGGCAGTGATAGGTTTGGTTGCGTAGGTATAGATGGGACCACTGCCACTCCAGGCGCTTTTATCCATGTTGCGACAGGGACTGTCGGCACCATCGGTAGTGAGGTGTTTGACGAC
>JAIRJU010000316.1 GCA_031260485.1 Pseudomonadales bacterium
CATGGGCGTTTCGTTGGATCAGATGTATGCCAACTCGAAGATGGCTGTTTATGGGCTGCCGCAGCAGACGTATCTGAATCAGGGGTTGCAAGGTGGCTTGGGACTCACGCCTGAGCAAGCGGCGATCGGTGAGGTGCTCCTGACAGGAGGGGCGGCGGCGGGGCCGACGATAGCCAATGGATTGCGTGTTGGGATCAATGGCTTGGGCAATATTGCATCGGAGACGATTGGCTCTGTCATGTCGCCGTATACGGTCGCCGGGAGGTCAATGACGGGTCAAGGGATACCGGCGATTAATGCTGCCCGGGCTGATCAGATCCTCGGGGGATATATAGCTGACGAATGGGGAATGACTGGACTCACTGTTGGGAGTAGGGTCTATGGCGGTTTGCCCGGACAATCTTCTTACTACACTGATGCGGTCACAGTTGAAGCAGCACAAGGCAGTCGATCCATTCTTTTTAATAGCTTGCAGGTTGCGCCTCATCCAGAGTTTGGTTATCGTCCGATGATTGGAGAGTATGAAGTGATGGCCAATATTAAAATACCATTCGGCACTGTTCGCGCAAATCCAAACTATGGCGTCGGAGGTGGCAATCAGTATTTTATTGGTGATTATTTAAACAATTTAAAATTAGTTAATAAAATTCCTCTTGGACAGTGATTATGACTTATTCAATGGCGATTGATCATGCTGTTGCACTTGCGGAGTCGGAGGGAAATGTTGTGGTTGAAATATCTACGGGCTGGACTAAAGTTCGTGAGGTAGTGCATATGCGTGATCCATTGTCAGAAAATTTGCGATCTCGACTCCTCATTATTCCTGAAATTCGTGCTTGGACCATCCAGGCGACTCCGCATAATCGCGCTGAAACAGGTTTCACGGATGATCATCAGAAGGTTTCTATTTCCTTTCCAGTCAATAGCTAAAGCCTGGTAGTCTGGTTCGCCAGACCCGGCATTGACCTTCGTGCGAGCGCAGTCTCAATTCTTGGCGGCTAAGAAATAAAAAAAGCCCTCACCGTCCCGGCAGTTTGGCCGGGGTTGTGAGGGCTTGATCGTTGGCGGTGGTTCAGGCGCGCAGTGCTACTTTGCGCTTGAGTTTCTCGCCCTCGATGAATGAATCCAGAAGCTGGGTGATTTGGCGCTTGGCCTTGGCGTCGAGCTTGTCGATTTCGAGGAGGCGGCGCTCAAGCCGATTGGTGGCGATGCGCTTGGGACTGCGCGGCTTGTCCAGGCCGAGCAGTACATCGGCGCTCACCCCGAGGGCTGCGGCCATCTGCGGCAGCAGATGCGCCGGCGGCTGCGCATCGGGCACCTCGTAGTAAGCGACCATGCGCTGAGTGATGCCGACCTCTGCGGCGAACTCCACCTGGGTGTATCCGGCAGTCTTGCGCAGGCTCGCTAGGCGTTGACCAAAACCTTCCATCACTTCTGTCTTGCGTTTGGACATCGGGGGCGCTCGTGTTCATTCGTTGCGAGCGCCCATGCTAGGGCCGATGCGTGCATCGGTTTCCTATAATATACGATAACAGTATAAGATTGCGTCACCAAATTTATTGATGAGGTTTCCGCATGGCACGCATCCCCGCCCCCGAGCTTCAGCGGCTGAAGGAAGAAATCTCGGTGCAGAGGTTGGTGGAGGCGTCGGGGGTGGCGTTGAGGAAGGGTGGCAAGGACTTTGTTGGCCGCTGTCCGTTCCATGAGGACGACACGGCTTCGCTGGTGGTGACGCCGGCGAAGAACCTCTGGCACTGCTTTGGCTGCCAGGTCGGAGGCGGGCCGATTGATTGGGTGATGAAGGCGCGCGGGGTGTCGTTCCGTCACGCGGTGGAAATGCTCAAGGCCGAGCTTGCGGGTTCGGGTGTTTCTGCCTCAGCCGCCGAAGCTGTGCCGGTGAAACGCTCGACGGTGCGCGAGTTGCCCGCGCCGGTGGCCTTCGACGCCGATGACCGGGCACTGCTGGCGCAGACGATCGACTACTACCACCAGCGATTGAAGGAGAGCGCGGAGGCGCTGGCCTACCTTAAAGCCCGTGGCCTGGATCACCCCGACCTGGTGGACACCTTCAAGCTGGGCGTGGCTGACCGCACGCTGGGCCTGCGGCTACCGGAGAAGAACAGGAAGGACGGCGCGGCGATCCGCTCCCGCTTGCAAGCGTTGGGCCTGATGCGCGAATCGGGCCATGAGCACTTCAACGGCTCGCTGGTGGTGCCGGTGTTCGATGCCGCTGGCGAGGTGGCCGAGGTTTACGGGCGCAAGCTGCGCGATGACTTGCGGCCTGGCACGCCGAAACACCTGTACCTGCCTGGGCCACACGCGGGCGTGTTCAACCTGGCGGGCGTGGTTGCTGCCGGTGATCGGCCTGAGGGCGAGCGCGAGGTGATCTTGTGCGAGGCGTTGATCGACGCGATGACCTTCTGGTGTGCGGGCTTCCAGAACGTGACCAGTGCCTACGGCGTGGAGGGCTTCACGGTGGACATGCTCGATGCTTTCAAAGCCAACGGCATCGAGCGCGTGCTGATTGCCTATGACCGCGACGAAGCGGGCGAGCGTGCGGCGGACAAACTCGGCGAGCAACTGATCGGCGAAGGCTTCGAGGTGCTGCGCGTGCAGTTCCCCAAGGACATGGACGCCAACGAGTACGCGCGCAAGATGAGTCCGGCGGACAAGGCGCTGGGGTTAGTGCTGCGGCAGGCGCGTTGGGTCGGCAGTGGCCGGCCAGCGCCCGAGCCAGCCGCCCAGCCCGAAGCCCTTCCTTCTTTAGCCGCTCAAGCCGATCCGCCCGCGCTGCTGTCCGATCCTGAGCCGTTGCCCGAGCAACTGCCCGACGAATTGCACGTGGCCACGGGCGCGTGTGTGTGGCGTGTGCGTGGTTGGAAAAAGAATCCCTCGCCGGAGGCCATGCGGGTCAATCTCCAGGTGCGCCGAGCTGGTGCGCCCTCGGATGCGCCTGCTGACGTGGTGGGCTACCACATGGACACGCTCGACCTGTACGCCGCGAGGTCACGCTCTGCCTTCGTGCGGCAGGCGGCGATCGAGTTGGGCTTGGGTGAGGACAGCGTCAAGCGCGAACTCGGCGCTGTGCTGCTGCGGGTGGAGGGCTTGCAGGATGAAATGCTCGTGCGTGCGCGTGGCGAGCAACGCGCGGCCAGTGTGGTGCTCAGTGCTGACGATGAGACCGAGGCATTGGCGCTGCTGCGCGATCCCGGCCTGGCCGAACGCATCGTGGCCGACCTGCAAGCCCTGGGCGTGGTCGGCGAGGAAGTGAACCTGCTCACCGCCTACCTTGCGGCGGTCAGCCGCAAGCTGGACGCGCCGCTGGCGATCCTGATCCAGTCCACGAGCGCGGCGGGCAAGAGCAGCCTCATGGATGCCGTGCTTGCACTGGTGCCAGCGGAGGAACGCATCCGCTACTCGGCAATGACGGGCCAGAGCCTGTACTACCTGGGCGAGAACAATCTCAGTCACAAGATCCTCGCCATCAGCGAAGAGGAAGGGGTGAGGCAAGCGGCCTATGCGTTGAAGCTGCTCCAGTCCGAGGGTGAATTGACGATGGCGAGCACGGCCAAGGATGAGGCCAGCGGCAACCTGATGACACGGCAATACACGGTCAAGGGGCCGGTGATGCTGATGCTCACGACGACGGCGATCGACGTGGACGAGGAACTGCTGAACCGCTGCTTGGTGCTCACGGTCAATGAGAGCCGGGCGCAGACGGCGGCGATCCACGAGCGCCAACGGCAGCGGCAGACGCTGGCGGGGCTGCTTGCGAGCGCCAGCCGTGAGGGTGTTGAGCGGCTGCACCACAACGCACAGCGCCTGCTGGCGCCGGTGGCGGTGGTTAACCCGTGGGCCGACCGGCTCACGTTCCTGTCGGACAAGACGCGCACGCGGCGCGATCACATGAAGTACCTCACGCTGATCCGGGCGGTGGCTTTGCTTCACCAGCACCAGCGGGAAGTGAAGACGGTGGAGCATCAAGGCCAGACCTTGTATTACATCGAGGTGGCCAAGAGTGATATTGCGCTGGCCAACCGCCTGGCCCATGAAGTGCTCGGGCGCACGTTGGACGAGTTGCCGCCGCAGACGCGGCGTTTGCTTGGCCTGGTGCGGGGGATGGTGGAGCAGCGCGCCAAGGATGAGCGAATCCCGCCTTCGGAGGTGCGCTTTACGCGCCGCGAGATTCGAGAGGCGACGGCCTGGAGCGACAACCAGCTCAAAGTGCATTGCGCGCGCCTGGCCGACATGGAATACCTGCTCGTTCATGGCGGCAGTCGTGGGCACAGCCTGAGCTACGAATTGCTCTGGGACGGTGGCGCCGATGAGGACGGGCGGCACCTGTGCGGGCTGATTGATCCGGCTGATCTGGGTGACGATCCACCACTACGACCGGCGCAAGTTGGAGAGAAAGCCGCGCAAGATGGTGCCAAGTTGCCCCCAAGTTGGCCTCAAGTTGGTGGGGTGTTGGGGGTGTCGAAATCGCTGCGAACCGAGCAGCCATGCGGGTTGCGGGGTGATCGGGCCGTTGAAGGTGAAAAAACGCATAAAAGGGGCTTGGCCATTTCTTCCTCAGCCGCTGTCGTAGCGGTAGGAGTGGCCGCATGAAAGCGCCGCGCGACAAGCGCCGCGCCAATGCCGGCTTCAACACCGAACACCACCGCCGCCCGATCGGAGCGCCGCAGGATTTGCGCGGGTTGTTCGCGGCGATGCGGCGCTACATGGAGCACCGGGCGATCCTGGGAGCGACCGAGCAGGGCCTGTACAACATGGAATACAAGCTGCGCCAGTTCATTGCCTGGGCCGACGAGCGGGGCGTGACGCATCCGAGCCAAGTCAGCCGTGCGGTGATCGAGCGTTACCAGCGGTGGTTGCTGCACTACCGCAAGAAGGACGGCCAGCCGCTGTCGGTGAGCAGTCGGCGCACGCGCATCGTGCCGTTGAGGGGGTTCTTCCGGTGGTTGACGCGCCAGGGAGAGATACCGGCGAATCCGGCCTCTGACATTGACCTGCCGCGCATGATCCGGCGCCTGCCGCGCCACGTGCTCAGTGCGGGGGAGGCGGAGCGGGTGCTGGCGCAGGCTGACCTGGGCAGCGTTGCGGGCGTGCGTGACCGGGCCATGATGGAGGTGCTCTACGCCACGGGCTTGAGGCGCATGGAGCTGGTGCAGTTGCAGGTGGGGGACATTGACGCCGAGCGAGCGGTGGCGAGCGTTCGCATGGGCAAGGGCCAGAAAGACCGCTTTGTTCCGCTGGGGGAGCGGGCGCTGCACTGGATCGAGCAGTACCTCGATGAGGTGCGCCCGCAACTGGCGTGGAACGCGGAGGAACACACGCTGTTCCTCACGCGCGAGGGGACGCCGCTGGATCTGCATTGGCTCAGTGAGTTGATGGGGCGGTATGTGGACAGCGCGGAGTTGGGCAAGCACGGCAGTTGCCATCTGTGGCGGCACACGATGGCCACCTTGATGCTCGAAGGCGGTGCCGATATCCGGTTCGTGCAGGCGATGCTCGGGCACGCGGAGATTGGGAGCACGCAGATTTACACGCAGGTGGCGATCCGGCAGTTGGCGCGGGTGCATGCGTTGACGCATCCTGGGGTGAAAAGGCGGGCCAGGGGCGGGCAAGCCGAGCAGGATGAGGGCGGGCCTCAGCCCAATCAAAAAGACGCAGCCAGCGAGCTTCTGGATGCCTTGGCGCGTGAGGCCGATGAGGACGGCGAGGACGGGCTGTGACGATGGGCACGCCGGCGCGGTGGACAGGCTGCGGCGCTGGGCCGCTTGCGTCACGGCCCTTGCGGGGCAAGGCCCGCGCCGCGCTACGCCGTGCGAGATCGACGGCGGCGCGTGCTGGATGCGCAGTCCAAGCCAGGCGCTTCGCGCGGGGCCACGATGCAAGGCAAAGCCGGCATCGAGCCGGCTGTGCCTTGGCAGGCGCAGCGGGGTCAATTGCTTCGCAATTGAACATAACGGGCTGTTGCCTGCACTGGCGTCAATGCGCAAGCAGAGCTTGCGATTGCCACCAGCGCAGGCAACCCCCGTTATGTCTGGCGCCCCGCTGCGCCTGCGCGCGCGGCCAGCGGCTCACGCGGTGTAGCCGCTCGCCGCGCGCC
>JAIRJU010000345.1 GCA_031260485.1 Pseudomonadales bacterium
TGGATCCTGTTTTCCTCGGGCACCACCGGCCTGCCCAAGGCCATCGTGCACGGCCACGGCGGCATCATTATGGAACAGCACAAACTGTGCGCCCTGCATTACGACCTCAAGCCAGACGATCGCCTCTTTTTCTATACCACCACCGGCTGGATGATGTGGAACTTCGTGGTGAGCGCGATGCTGGTGCAAGCCTGCCCCATTCTCTATGACGGCAACCCCACCTGGCCCGAGCCCGACGTGCTGTGGAAGCTCGCGGATGACGCGGGCGCGCGCCTCTTCGGCGCCAGCCCCAGTTTGCAGCAAATGCAGGAGCGCGCAGGTCTCGTGCCCAAGCACAATTATAGGTTCGACAAGCTCGAGTGCATCATGCTAGCCGGTTCGCCGGTGTCCGCCGAATGCACCGCGTGGTTCTACCAGAATGTCAAAGCGGAGCTTTACGTGGGCCCCGGCAGCGGCGGCACTGATGTTTGCTCGGGGTTCTGCGGCCCCTTGCCGGGCCTGCCGGTAAAAGCTGGCGTCATTCAAATGCCGCATTTGGGCGTGGATTTGCAAGCCTTCGATGATAGCGGCCATCCCCTGCGCAACACGGTAGGCGAGCTGGTGGTATGTCAACCGCTGCCCTCGATGCCACTCTATTTCTGGAACGATAAAGACAATAAACGCTACCTTGAAACTTATTTTGCCGATTATCCCGGCGTATGGCGGCATGGCGACTACTTCATGATCGACGCCGAGGATGGCTGTTTCGTGCTGGGCCGTTCCGACGCCACGCTCAACCGCTTTGGCGTTCGCATCGGCACGGCGGAAATCTATCGCAGCATCGACGGCATCGCCGCGGTGCAAGACGCGATCATCGTCAATCTGGACCTGCCGGGTGGAGGGTTTTACATGCCGCTGTTCGTCAAACTGCGGCCAGGGCTACGCCTTGATGCGGCGCTCAAACAGCAGATCAACCAGAAATTGCGCAGCGACTACAGCCCGCGCCACGTGCCGGATGATATTCATCAAGTGGAGGATATTCCCTACACTCTCACCGGTAAAAAAATGGAAGTACCGCTGCGCAAAATTTTGCTGGGCATTCCAATAGCCCAAGCCGCCAACCGCGATGCCATGAGCAACCCCACGGCGCTGGATTGGTTCATCCACTTCCGCGATACGCAGAGCGTTTATACGCCCGGCGCCTGATCGCTCTAACTTTCCACGTTGTGATAGACGTTCTGCACATCGTCCACGTCTTCGAGCAAGGTCATGAACTTGTCGAAGGTGGCGGCATCTTCGCCGGCCAGTTGCACATAAGTTTGTGGAATGAATTGAATCTCGTCCACCTCGTAGTCGATGTCGCCAAAGGCGCTAGCCAGCGCTTGTTTGGCCTTGGCATATTCGGTGTGCGGCGCGAACACGGTGATCTTGCCGTCTTCGCTTTCGATGTCGGTAACGTCCACATCGCCCGCCATCAGCGCTTCCAGCACCGCCTCTTCATCGCCTTTGAAGGCCAAAATGAGGCTGTGATCGAACAGGTGGCTTACCACGCCTTGAGTGCCGAGCTTGCTGTTGGTCTTGTTGAAGCACTGGCGCACGTCGCCGAAGGTACGGTTGGGGTTGTCGGTAAGGCATTCGACGATCACCATGCACGAACCAGGGCCAAAGCCTTCGTAACGCGCGATTGAGTAATCTTCGCCACCGCCGCCCCTGGCTTTGTCGATGGCTTTTTCGATCACATGCGCGGGCACCTGATCGCGCTTGGCGCGCTCGATGATGCTGCGCAGCGCGAGATTGCCCGCGGGATCGAACCCGCCAGACTTGGCGACCACATAAATTTCCTTGCCGTACTTGCCATAAATCTTGGACTTGCTGGCCGAGGTTTTGGCCATGGATTCCTTGCGGTTCTGATAGGCCCTGCCCATAGTGCTTGCACCCTGTCGTTGGCGAATTCACCCGTGAATTCAGCCCTGATCAAAAGGCGGTGATTTTACCCGCGGCCTTTTCCCGCCGCCAGACGCCTGCCTCCATAAACCTCACCATAGCGCCAAGGGAGCGTCTCATTCCTGCAAGCTCTTGCTGACCACCTCGTACACATCAGGCGACAGGTTGGGCGCCGCCATGACGCGCTGCAACTGCGCTTTCATCAAGGCTTGGCGCTGGGCGTCAAAACGACGCCAGCGTGTCAAAGGTGTGAGCTGGCGCGAGGCGATCTGCGGATTGAGCCGGTTGAGTTCGATCACATAATCACCAAGGAAAGCGTAGCCGGAACCGTCGGCGGCATGGAACCCTACCGCATTGCTGTTGCAGAAGGCGCCGATCACGCTGCGCACTTTGTTGGGATTACGCAGATCGAAGGCTTCGTGCTGGATCAAGGCTTTGACTCTGGGCAGATTGTCCACGACCGGCGCCGCGCTTTGCATCGACAGCCATTGCTCTACCACCAAGGTCTGCTGTTTCCATTTTTGGTAGAAACGTTCCACCAAGGCGCCGCGCTGTGCGGTGTTGGCGGCGCAGGGGTTGTTGATGAAGGCGCGTAGCGCGGCGCTTTCGTCGGTCATGTTGTTGGCGCGCTCGAATTGCTGCGCTGCCGCCGCGAACCAAACATCGCTTTCCAGCAACATCAGGTAGTTGAGCACGGTGTTCTTGAGCGCGCGCTGGGCGATGGGAACGGCGGCATATTCATAAGGCGCGCCGCTGAGATTGGCGCGGTACACGGCGGCGAATTCACTTTGCAGCGCCCTGGCCAATTGCGCGCGCATGGATTCACGCACCGCGTGAATGCCATCCACTTCCACCAGCGTCATCTGCTCGGCGATGTAGGCTTCCGAGGGTAGCAGAATCAGATTGGCGATCATGGCCTTGTCGATGTCCGGTTGCGTCAGGCTAGCTTGCAGCACCTCGCGGTAAGCCTGCACCAGAGAGGAATCAAGGGTGTAAGGCGTGCCGTCGCGCCACGCCGCCAGCGCCTCATTGAAAACTTGCAAGGCCAGTTGCTGGCCCGCTTCCCAGCGCACGAAGCCATCGCTGTCATGGCTCATCAGAAACATCAGTTCTTCGCGCGTGTAGTCGTAACTGAGTTTCACCGGCGCGGAAAAACCGCGCAGCAAGGAAGGAACCGGCTGTTCCATAATATTGGTGAAACGGAAAGTCTGCACTGGTGCGGTGACATGCAGCACCTTGCTGCTACTCACCGCGTCCGCGCCGCCAAGCTGTAGCGGCAAGTCGTTGCCGTTGCTGTCGAGCAAACCCACGGTAAGCGGAATGAAAAATGGCTCTTTCAGCGCTTGACGCGGCGTCGGCGGAGTTTGCTGCTGTACCGTGAGCAGGTATTCGCGGGTCTTGGCTTCGTACTCGCCGCTTACCGTCAACTGCGGCGTACCGGCCTGCACATACCAGCGGCGGAACTGCCCAAGATCCATGCCGCTCACCTCTTCCATGCAGCGCACGAAGTCCTCAGTGGTGACGGCTTGGCCATCGAAGCGCGCGAAGTAGAGGTCGGTGGCCTGGCGGAATTGCTGCGGGCCTAACAAATTGGCCAACATGCGCACCACTTCGGCGCCTTTTTCATAGATGGTCACTGTATAGAAATTGGAAATTTCCATGTAGGACTCAGGCCGCACCGAATGCGCCATGGGGCCGCTGTCTTCGGCGAATTGCACGGTGCGTAAAAAGCCCACGTCTTCGATGCGATTGACCGTGCGCGAGCCCATGTCGGCGGAAAATTCAGAATCGCGGAAAACGGTGAAGCCTTCTTTCAAACTCAGTTGAAACCAATCGCGGCAGGTAACGCGGTTGCCCGACCAGTTGTGAAAATACTCGTGCGCCACGATGGATTCGATGCGCTGGAACGAGAGGTCCGTGGTGGTGGCGGGATGCGCCAGCACCGCGGAGGAGTTGAAGATGTTGAGACCTTTGTTCTCCATGGCGCCCATGTTGAAGTCGTCCACCGCCACGATCATGAAAATGTCGAGGTCGTATTCACGGCCATAGACCTCTTCATCCCAGCGCATGGCGCGCTTGAGCGCGCCCATGGCAAAAGCGCACTTGTCGAGGTCTTTGGCTTCCACATAAATACGCAGATCGATCACGCGGCCACTTTGCGTGGTGAAGGTGTCGGTGATACCGCTCAGATCACCCGCCACCAGCGCGAACAAATAACTGGGCTTGCGGAAGGGATCCTGCCAGCGCACGAAATGACGGTCATTGGGCAACTCGCCGCGTTCAATGGGATTGCCGTTGGAGAGCAGCACCGGATAACGGGCTTTATCCGCTTCCACGCGCGTGGTGAAGCTGGCGAGCACGTCGGGGCGATCGAGGTAGTATGTGATCTTGCGAAAGCCTTCGGCCTCGCACTGCGTGCAGAACATTACGCGCGATTTGTAGAGTCCTTCCAGTGAGGTGTTGGTTTCTGGATGAATGCGCACCTCGGTTTCCAAGGTGAAGCGTTCGGGCACCTGCATCACGGTAAGCTGATCTTTATCGAGCCTGTAATGATCGCTGTGCAGTGCCACGCCATCGAGCAGCACCTCCACCAATTCCAGTTGACGGCCATCGAGCACCAGCGGCGCATTCGATGTTGACGCGGCGGGGTTGCGGCGCATGAGCAGACGCGCCCGCACTCGCGTGTGATCTTCAAAGAGCTGCACATCGAGATGAGTTGCGTCGATCAGGTAATCCGGCACGCGATAATCACGCAGGTAGACGCTCTTGCCTTGGGATTCTTTCATGTTGCTCTCTCTGAGGGGTGAAGGTGGCGCCAAGGTTCAAGCGCCACGCAATTCCAATTCGTAGCCGGTGTATTTGCGGATGTTGAGTACGCCTTGGTCCAATATCAGGTATTGACCTTTGATGCCGTGCAGCACGCCGCTGATGTCGGGCGTCTTGTCGAAATCGAGTGCGGTTGGCGTGGTGGGATAGCGCGTCACTGGATAATGGATGTCCACGGGGTCGACGCCGTTGATGACGCTGAACGCATGAACGCCGAAGCGCTGGCGCAAGTCGTCGAGTTCACGCGCGCATTCGTGCAGCAGATGATCGCGTTCGGCGCACAGATCCAGCACTTGTTGTTCGCCGCGCAGCATGTGGCGCCAGTTAGTGCGGTCGGTGACGTGTTGCCGGAACAGGGCCTCGGCGAATCCTGCCGCTTGCCGCGAACGCACACGCAACACCGCCAACGCCTGCGTGGCGCCTTGATCGATCCAGCGTGCCGGCACCTGGGAGGCGCGCGTGATGCCCACCTTCAAGCCCGAAGAATTGGCGAAATAAACGATGTGATCCTGCATACAGAAATGATCGCCCCACACCGGCTCGCGGCAGGTGCCCGCGGCATGATGGCAAAGTTCCGGCGACATCACACAGGTATCGCATTGCGCCAGTGTTTGGAAACAGCGGTAGCAATAGCCTTGATTGAAACTCTTGGCGGTGAGCTTGCCACAGTGAATGCAAAAAATGTTGCCGGTGAAACGCAAATGCAGTGTGCTACCCACCCAAGGATTGAGATCAATGTTGGCAGCGCCCAAGCGCCATTGATAATGAACCGGGCATTCCAGACGGCTGTCCAGCTTGCGCGCCTGGCCGTGGCCCAAGACGCTCATCACAGGTTCAGTCATCGCAATGGCTCTTGTGCAAGGCGCTGCGGTCGATGTAGCCCACGCGCTCATGCGCGGGCAAGTGGCGTTCATCCCAGGCGATGATCGCTTGCAGACAATCCTCACGCTGCGCAGGCGTCAGCCGTTCGCCATTGGGCCAGCGGCCCAGTTCCACCGCGATTTTGAGCGAAGCGTGCAAGTGCGGGCTCATTGCCCCGACCAGCGCGTCCCAACTCGCGGGTTTGCTGGGCAAGGCGGGGGCGGCGCTTTGGTCATGAAATTCGGTCATGGCGTTCTCCAGCAAACGGTGCGCTAGGGCTGAGCCGCGCGGCGTATACGGCTGAGTGTCGCCAGCATCGCACCCAACAACACGCCCGCCAACAGGCCGCCGATGTGGGCTTCGTTGGCGATCATGCCCAGGTTCAAACCCCACATCAGCAGCAGCGACAACAGCATGAAAAAAATCAGCGGCTTCGGCAGCCACAGCCCCGCGCGCGGATCGAACAACTGCCACATCCAGATATACGCGAAAAGGCCGTACACCACGCCCGACATGCCGCCGAAATTGTTGCCGCCGCCAAAGAGGTACTGCACGGTGTTGGATATCAGCGCCAGCACCACGATGGCCAGGCCCAGCCGCCACGACGACTGGCGGCGTTCGATCTGGCGGCCTAATTCCCACAGCCACAACATGTTGAACACCAGATGCACCAGCCCGCCATGCAGCAAGATCGGCGTCAGCATTTTGACGAATTGGTACAGTGAAAAAGTGCGCCAAATGTCACTCAACACGAGACGGCGCGACCCGAAGGCAAAATCGGGATAGAGCAAATCAACAGTGAGTTGCGTGGGCGCATCGAGCGGCGCGAAGTAGAACAGCACGCAGCACAGCACGACCAAACTCAAGCTCAGCGGAGTTTGTTTGAGCGCCTGTGCCAAACCCGTTTTCAACGCACCGCCACTGCCAAAGCCATCCAGCGCGGAGGAATCTGCCTCGGCAGGCTGTACCTCGCCGCGCAGCCACTGCCCATATAGCGCCTGCGCCTGCGCCACCTGCTCCTCTTGCGCCACGCCGAGCACCTGCACCGGCACTTGCTCTGGGCGAAAAATGCGATGCGAAATCTTGCGCTGCCAGAGCAAGCGGCTGAAAGACGTGAGATCGGCGTCCGCTGGCACCTCGAAAACACGGTACATGGCTAATTCCGCCCTGGGCGATGCGACCACATCAGTTTGCTGCGGCAGGTGGCGTAGTAGTCGTAATTTTCAGGATGCAGCAGGCGCAATTCGCGCGGCTTGCGCACGATGGTGAGCACGTCGCCCGCTTGCGTGGTGAACTCCACCGAACCATCGCAACTGATCTGCGGCGCGCTGTAGTTGTGGCGCTCCCCCACCACCACGCGAATCTCGCTGTTGCTGCCCACCACAATAGGGCGCGAACTGAGGCTGTGCGGATACATCGGCACCAGCACCAAGGCATCGAGACCAGGGTGCATGATGGGGCCGCCCGCCGACATGGCATAGGCGGTGGAGCCGGTAGGCGTGGCCACGATCAAGCCATCGGAGGCTTGGTTGTAAACATATTGGCCGTCGATATACAGCTCGAATTCGATCATCTGCGCGGCGATGCCAGGGTGCAGCACGATGTCGTTCATGGCCGAGCCGATGAATTGCGTATTGCCGCCGCGCGTGAGGTTCACATCGAGCAGAAAGCGCCCTTCCACCTTGTAATGCCCCGCCAGAATCGGCCCTAGGCTTTGTTCGATGGCATCGGGAAGGATGTCGGTAAGAAAACCGAGCCGGCCCCGGTTGATGCCCACCACCGGCAGCTTCTGTTCGGCCAGCACAGCGGCGGCCTTGAGCATACTGCCGTCGCCGCCTACCACGATCACCAGCTCGCACAGCTCACCCATCGCCTCACGGGCGCAGACACGAAAGCTATGCGGCGCCAGCAGTTCGGAAACATTGTCGTCCACCACGATGTCCACACCCTTCTGCTGTTGCAGAAACGCGGTGAGGACATTCAGGGAATCAACGATGTCGCGGTTGTCGCGCCTGCTGATGATGCCGATGGTGGAAAACTGCATGGATTACCCTGCCGGAAAAGTGGCGGAGTATACCATGTGGGCTGGAGCACCTTTTGGCTGAAAACCCTACATCAAAGCCTCTCAATGAAGGGCTTTCCACATGCGCCCAGCATGATTAACTACCGAGCGCCACGGTCTGCATGTGGAGGTAGATCGCGGAGGCGATTTTAATGTTATCTCGCCGTGCGCCGATCACCGCTTTCTCTTCGGCGGTAAGGCGCGACTTATCCAGGTTTCCAAGTCGCGTGTAGTGCGAATTGAGCGCTTGTCGCGCCTCATCGTAGGGAAGCCCGCCCCTGCGGCTGCGCGGCAAACTGTAGGCTGCGTTGACGGCTTTGTACTGTACTGGATCGACAACCACTGGCAGGTGCCTTTCAATCACACCAATCTCCATCAAAGCTGATGTAAGGCTGGATTTCATGCCGGGGCTGTTGGCATAGCGATCGAGTTCGTTTTGGATAAGGAAGCGCTCTGACGCAACAATCGTGGCGAAGTCTCCGCCTTGGCCGATCTTTTTGACATGCCCCAATTGAACAGATTGCGATTTGGCGAGACGCCCATGTTCTGGAGTTTCCGTCAGCTCTTCAAAAGCCGCCCGCTCTCGCGCCGCCGAACGCCTCAACCGATCCAAAGCGTTGATGTCCACGCGGTTAAACCACGGGATTATCGAGCCAATCCCGACCATAGATGGCTTCGGCAGGTGCGAGGTTGAGGCCCAGCTTCCGCACATAGTCGGCACCGGCATCATGTTTGAGGGTCAACAGAAAATCCGCCGGGATTTTGGCGAGTCTGAGCCAAGCCCATGAGACATCATCATCGCCAGCAAGATCAGCCGCTTCCGATTCCGCGATGATGATGCTGTTTTCAGATAGACCACTGCGGCGCATTTCCTCGCGCTCGGCATCAGGGAGGTAACTCTTGGGGTAGGAAGTCATTTTAGTCTCCGCGTTGTTGACGAGGCGCTTGCACAACCTGTCCCGTTACATCCTCGGAAGTTGAGCAGCCAGTTGAGAAGCTAATTAAGTAACCGATAGCCACGGCCAGTGAGGCAGTTGCGCAGCACCTGCTGCCGCTCGGACATGGCGCTGCCAGCGCCGCTCACACCGCCCAGCACGCCGCCAACACCGGCGGCGGTCTGCACCGTACTGCGGTTGCCGACCACGGCGCCAAGCGCGCTGCCCACCGCCGCCGCCGTCGCAGCGCTGACCACGGTTTGACGACCGGTCTGCACCTGATCCGCAAAAGTACGGCATTGTGCGAGATCGGCAGCGTATTGCTGCTGATTGATCCGCGACGTATCAACGATGGGCTCTTTGCCGAACACGCTTTCCGGCGTGCCACAACCTTGCAGAAGAATGCCGAGCAAAACTGTGCTGAGCGTTAGAAAACGAATACGCATGGAGTCTCTCCCTGCCGGAATAAAGCCCGTACAATACTCTTCCTTTGCCTTCCGCGCCAATGACCGACACCCGCTTGCCTTCCCTGCACTTGCCGCCGCCGCGCCTCGACTGGAATGCCGCCGGCTGGCCCGAATCGCGCGATTACGGCGATGTGTATTTTTCCAAGGCCGACGCGCTCGGTGAAAGCAGCCATGTGTTCCTCGCCGGCAATGCGCTGCCTGCGCGTTTCGCCGCGCTGAGCGCTCATGATTTCGTCATTTTGGAACTCGGTTTCGGCAGCGGCCTCAACTTTCTCAACACCTGGCGGCTGTGGCGGCAAACCGCGCCGCGCGGGGCCCGTTTGCATTATGTGTCCTGCGAATTGCATCCCCTCAGCCGCGACGAGCTTGAGCGCCTGCACGCACAGTGGCCTGAACTTGCCAGTGAAAGCGCGGCGCTGCGCGCGCAATACCCCGAGCACAGCGCCGGGCTGCATCAACTGCGTCTGGGCGCCGCCGAACACCCGCTATGGCTCACGCTCCTGTACGGCGATGCCCATGCGATGTTGACGCAATTATGCTGCCCCAGCGCCCCCTTCGTGGTGGATGCGCTGTTTCTCGACGGCTTTTCTCCAAAGCGCAACCCCGCGCTTTGGCACACCGAACTTCTGCAACAGATCGCCCGCTTCTGCACGCCTGCCACCACGCTCGCCACGTATTCGGTGGCAGCCAGCGTGCGGCAGGTTCTGGAACAAAGTGGCTTCAATGTGGAAAAAGCCCCCGGCTTTGCGCACAAGCGTCACATGCTGCGCGGCGAGTATCGTGGTGTGGCCGAAGCTTCCACCCGCACGCCGCGCGGCACGCTCGCCATTGTCGGCGGCGGCCTCGCCGGTTGCAGCAGCGCCTTCGCTCTTGCCGAAAGCGGCTGGCGCGTCACGCTGTTTGAGCGCAACGCTGCGCTCGCCAGCGCTGCCTCCGGCAATCCGCAAGGCATCCTGCATTTCCGCCCCGTGAAACGCCAAGCGCCCGACAGCCACTTCAACCTCTACGCCTATCTGCACGCCACACGCCATTACCAGGCACTCGCGCACGCAGTGGGCCTGCGCTGGCACCCTTGCGGCCATCTGCAACTCGCCACTACCGCGGCACTGCGCCAGCGTTTTGCCGCGATTTTGGAAGAATCGGTCTACCCCAGCGCGCTCTTGCACTACCTCGACCGCGACGCCGCCAGCGCCAAGGCCGGTGTCCCCTTGCAATACCCTGCCCTGTTCTTCCCCGATTCCGGCTGGCTCTCACCGCCCGAACTCTGCACACTCTACGCCGCGCATCCCAACATCACGCTCGCCACGCTCAGCGAGGTACACGCCTTCAGGCAAGACCGCAGCGGCTGGCGCTTGCACACCAACGCCGCTGCCCAAGCTGCACAGCAGCACTTCGATCGCATCATTCTCGCCAACAGCAGCGAAGCCGCGCTCTTCCCCGAACTCGGCCACCTGCCGTTCATCAGCAACCGTGGCCAGGTGGATGTTTACTCCGCCAGCGCCGACAGCACCGTACACACCATCGTCTGTGGCCAAAGTTATCTCGTTCCTGGTGACAACGTGCAATGCCTCGGCGGCAGCTATTACCTCGGCGACGACAGCCCTGCCGCCGTCAGCGCCCGCCAGCACTGGCACCTCGAACAACTGCGTGACGCCTGCCCCACACTCGGCCAAGCCCTCGCCACCCGCCGCCCGCTCCAAGCGCGCCGTGCCAGCCGCTGCATCACGCCTGATCGTTTGCCGCTCGTTGGCGCTCTCGATGCAGAGCGTTACCCCAATCTTTACCTCAACCTCGCCCACGGCTCCCACGGCCTCACTCGCACACCGCTCTGCGCCGCTTGGCTCACCAGCCAAATCAACGCCACACCGCCGCCGTGTTTGCCTCTGCTAGGGGAATTGTTGAATCCGGCGCGTTATCCTCAATAACGCGCTAAGCTACCAATTCCCGCCGCGGCAAACGAATCACCACCCGCACGCCGCGCTCGCCAGTGAGGTTATCGGCATAGATGTAGCCGCCATGGTAGTCGGTGATCATGCGCGCGATGTGCAGGCCAAGCCCCAGATGCGGCACCTTATTGGAACCATTGGTCCGTGCCGACACCATGGCCTCGAACATGCGATCTCTCACCACGGGATCGAGGCTGGGCCCTTCGTTGCTGACACTGATCAGCGCCATGCCCGCCTCCGCTTTGCAGGTGACGCGCACCGGTTTGCCGGGCGGCGAAAAATCCACGGCGTTGGCTACGATTTTGTCCAGCATCTGCGCGATGTATTCGGGGGTGCCTTCGATGCTGATGGGCGCGAAATCGGTGATGAAGGCCGTAGCCGGGTAAATCTGGCGGTATTCCGCCACGCAGGCTTGCACCACCTGATCGAGCCGGAACACTTCTTTATCGGATTCGCGCAAGATTTGTTCCAGGCGCGAGGCTTCGCTCATGTTGGTGAGAATCAAACTGAGGCGGCTGAGCCCTTCTTCCGCGCGCTGAATGTACACTTCGGCCTCGGGTTCATGGGTACAAAGGCGCAGATTTTCCAGTGAACTGCGTACCACGGTAACGGGCGTGCGTAATTCGTGCGAGAGGCGCGCACCGAGGTTTTCCAGATATTGGGTGTATTTTCCCAAACGTTCCACTATGTTGGCAAAGCTGCGCGAAAGGTCGCCGATCTCATCCGCGCTATGCGACGGCACGATGATCGTATCGCTGAGCCGGCCGCGTTCGTCCACCACTTTTTCCGCCTGATTGCGCAGCGCGCGGATGCGGCCACTGAGGCTGGAAGCAAAAATGAACAGCGCACTCACCGTCAGCAGCAGAATGCCGATCATGGTGTCGAACAGCGTTTCCAGCGCTTGATTGCGAAAGGTGCGGATGCCGTTCATGTTCTGATCCACCACCACTGCGCCCAGCACCTGGCCTTCCACCACGATGGGCCAGGCCGCTTCCAAAAGGCGCGTGATGCCATCTTGCAAGGTGATGAAGCCTGCCTGCTCCCGGCCACCCAGCGCACGCCGCACCTGATCGCCTTCCACCACGGGAGTTTCGTACAACTGCTCCATGAACTGATTGCTGGGCCGCGTCAGCACCTGGTAATAGAGCGAATGCAGCAGGTTTTCGCGCAGCCATTGCCAGGGGCCGGAGCGCGGCTCTTGCGCCGCCAGCAGCAGGCCGCTGGCGCTTTCGATGTCGCCGGTGCTGAGCAGTACCCGCTGCGCCTGATCCACCACGCGCACGCGCGAATTGGTGTGGCCCATGCCCGCCACGATGCGATCAATTTCCGGCGTGGGCCGGCGCAGGCTGCCCAGATCGGCCTCGTGGTCTACGTCGCTGGTGGCTACCATCGCTTCCAGCACGCGGCTTTGCGGATCATCCACGTCGTACAGCGCAATGCCGAACTTGTCACCCACCATGTCGAGCGGCAGGCGCACCTCATATTCGTAGCCGGTTTCGGTGAGCCGGAAACGCCCGGTGATGCGCGGTTCGTGTTCATAGACAGCAACGTCGGCAATGTTGGCGCCAGTGCGGAACACGTACAGATATTCGTTATCGTAAGGCGACACCACGTAGCGCTGAAAACGGCCAGCGCGGTCCACCATCGAAATGCGCAGCGCGTCGCTGCGATCGAGCCGCAGCGAATCGCGCTGGCGCAGCACGGGATGGCGATCCTCCACCTTCACGTAGAAATACAACATACGGTTGGCTTCGCCGAGCAGCAGCCGAAAATTGAGCGGATCGCCGGTACCGGCGCGGAACGAGGTGTAATGATTCTGCGGATAAGGCGTACTGCTGCCTTCGCGGTAGGACTGCTCGTACTGCTGGTAATCGCCCCAATCGGCCAGCGTGCCATCATCGATCACCAGCGGCGCGAACATGGGATACACATAAAGATCCGTGCCCGAACGCGAACGGCTGTAGTTGCCATCGTTGAACAACTCTGGACGCTCGCTGAGCGCGGTGGCCAGCGCGCGCGCCGTGCCCAGCACCACTTGCTCCTGGCCGCGGCTGAGGTATTGCTCCATCTCCAGAATGTATTGATAGCCCAGATACGGAATCACCAACAACACTGCGCTCAGCAGCAGCAATTTGCTGCGCAGGCCGAACCAGCCGCGAGACAGCCTGTTCACCAGCCGGTTCATGGCGCCTGGCCGCCGCTCCAGCGATAGCCCATGCCGTAGACGGTGTCGATACAGTCAAAGCCCGCATCGACCTGCTGAAATTTATTGCGGATGCGTTTGACATGCGAGGTGATGGTGCCGCCATCCACGTAAATCTTCGATTCCTGCATCAATTGATCGCGGTTTTTCACATGGCCGGGGTATTTGACCAAGGCGTGCAGCATCCAGAATTCGGTAACAGTAAGCTGAACCAATTGCCCTTTCCAACTCACGGTGAGACGGCTCAGATCCAAGAGCAGATCGCCGCGCACCAGTTGATCCTGCGGCGTGGCCGGTTGCGCGATGGCGTCCTGGCGGCGGAACAGCGCGGCGATGCGCGCGGTCAGATGCGGCAGGCTGATGTCCTTGGTGAGGTAATCATCGGCGCCCATGCGCAGGCCGCTCACGGTATCGAAATCGTTGTCGCGCGCGGTGAGAAAAATGATCGGCAAGGTCAGCGACAGCGCGCGCAACTCCTGGCACAGCAGAAAACCGCCGTCGATTTCATCCTCGAGGCCGATGTCGATGATGGCAAGATCCGGCAGACGCAGGCTGAAAGCCGCCATGGCCTTGGGGCGATTGGGGTAGGTGTTGACATCGTAGCCCTGCTTGCGCAGAACTGCCGCGTAGTTTTCGCGGATGGCGGCTTCATCTTCAACGATGGCGATACGTCGGCTCATGTGCTACAGCCTCCTGCGTCATATGCTACTCTCCCGCCCCTGCCTCTATCGCGCTGTCGATGAAGGTGAGCAAGCGCTTCAGCGTGGGCAGTGCTTCCGGTTTTTTGACATCTGCGATGAACTGCTCGCCCTCGAAATCCACATAATCGCCAGAGCAGCTTGCGCTGACGCTATAAATGTAAGCCATGATCAGCCTGCCAAAGGTCCATTGGTTCGCCTGCATTCCAGGCTCGGCGTAGGATGCCGCACGCAACTGATCCAGCGGCAGCGTTTGCGCATCCATCAAGGCACGCTTGATTTCACGCGCCTGCGCTTTCGTTTCCAACTGCAAGTCAGCAAAGGCGAACAGGCGTATAAAACTGTTCGTGGAATACTCATCCCCCGCTGCGCCGCGAGGAATATTGGGGGGAGCGCTATTGGCAAACACCTCCGCACAGGTTTGTGCGCGCAAGTCTGTACATAGCGCGACGCCCAGCACCGCGGCAAAGCAAACTTGTAGGCAACGCCGGATGCAAGGGAGTTTCACTGCTGGTTTCACTACAACCTCTTGTGTGCCGTATCGTGTGGGAAACGTTTGGCTACTATAGCCTAGTTTGCCCGGCCAGGGCAGAACGCGGTAACAGGCCGCTCGCCAACCCAAACGCCAAGTCAGATTCTTGTCAGAATTCATCAGCGCTCTGCCTTCTTTGATCCTTCAGCAGGCGCGACTTGCTGGGTTAAATGTCGCTCTCACGTCCGCTATCGCGCATCAACAAGGAGCGAGACTATGTCTGACCAGACTCAACCCACCCTGCAACTGATTACCGGCAACCGCACCTGTTCCGCCGCCTCCCTGACGCCGTGGCTGCTGCTGGAAGTGTTCGAGCTTCCCTATGAAGAAACCCTCATCGACCTCTTC
>JAIRJU010000055.1 GCA_031260485.1 Pseudomonadales bacterium
GACGGGGTGGAAATGGTGATGCCTGGCGACAACATCAAGATGGTGGTAGAGCTGATCAACCCAATCGCGATGGACGAAGGCTTGCGCTTTGCGATCCGCGAAGGCGGCCGTACGGTAGGCGCGGGCGTGGTGGCCAAAATCCTTTTGTAAGACTTTGCAGTATCGAAACAGGCGGAGCTTCGGCTCCGCTGGTTTTGAGGAAATTTTTTGCAGTGGCTGCGAAAAGATGTTGACACCCTCAAGGTGTACTCCTAAAATTCGCGCTCTTTTTTGCCCGGCCCGAAACGGCAGGCAAGTTCTTTAACAGTACCAGGAGAAGGTTGCTCCTATGCAGAACCAGCGCATACGAATTCGTTTGAAGGCGTTCGATCATCGCCTCATCGACAAATCGACCCAGGAAATCGTGGACACCGCCAAACGTACCGGTGCCCAGATTCGCGGTCCCATTCCTATGCCGACGCAGAAAGAGCGTTTTACCGTGTTGATTTCCCCGCACGTGAACAAAGACGCACGTGATCAGTACGAGATTCGTACCCACAAACGCCTCCTGGATATTGTTGAGCCTACTGAGAAAACCGTTGACGCACTGATGAAACTCGACCTCGCCGCAGGGGTTGAGGTGCAGATTAGTCTCGGCTGATAGTAAGCGGCGGCTAGTAAGCAGCAGGCGGTAGGCAACAGATAGTCAGTAACAAGCAATAAGTAACAGATAGCAAGCAACAGATAGCAAGCAACAACAAGTAGTGCGTAAGTAGTGTCTGTAGCTCTGAATACTGGCACTTAAAATACAACCTTAAGGCTGCTTTCGGCTGGCTTTTCAAGCAGCCCAAGGCGGCGAACACAACATGGTGTAACGCGCAAGCGGCCATAGTGGGTTTCAGCCCCATACACGATGGAGTAAGAAAATGTCGATTGGTTTAGTCGGTCGAAAAAGCGGTATGACCCGCGTTTTCACCGAAGCAGGGTCTTCTATACCCGTAACCGTAGTGGAAGTGCAGCCTAACCGGGTGACTCAGGTGAAAACCGAGGCAAACGATGGGTATAGCGCTATCCAAGTCACCACTGGCGCTCGCAGGAGCAGTCGTGTGACTAAAGCGGCCGCGGGTCATTTCGCCAAAGCGGGCGTGGAAGCGGGCCGTGGTCTGTGGGAATTCCGCGCCACCGCCGCCGACACCGCCACGTTTACCCCTGGCGCCGAGCTTACCGTGTCCCGTTTCGCCGAGGGCCAGATTGTGGATGTCACCGGCATCTCCAAGGGTAAAGGCTTCCAAGGTGTCATCAAGCGCCACAACTTCAGTATGCAGGATGCCACCCACGGCAACTCGCTGTCGCATCGTGCGCCTGGCTCCATCGGCCAGAACCAATCTCCCGGTCGCGTGTGGAAAGGCAAGCGCATGGCTGGCCACATGGGCGACGAGCGCGTTACTACCCAGAACCTGGAAGTCGTGCGCGTGGATACCGAAAATAACCTGTTGCTGATCAAGGGCGCCATTCCTGGTGCCACTGGAGGCGATGTGATCATTCTTCCTGCTGTGAAATCTTCCGAGGGCTAACAATGGATATTCAGGTTGTTACCCCTGGCGCGGCCAATGGCATGGTATCGGTTTCCGACGATACCTTTGGCCGGGAATTCAATGAAGCGCTGGTGCATCAGGTGGTCGTCACCTACATGGCTGGCGCTCGCCAAGGTTCTGTCAAGCAGCTTACCCGTAGCGAAGTGAGAGGCGGTGGTCGTAAACCGTTCCGTCAAAAAGGCACTGGCCGCGCCCGTGCCGGCTCCACCCGTAGCCCGCTGTGGCGCGGTGGCGCAAAAACCTTCGCCGCGGTTCCGCAGGACCACTCCAAGAAGATCAACAAAAAGATGTACCGCGGCGCCATGCAGTGCATCGTATCCGAGCTGCTGCGCCAAGGCCGCCTGCTCGTGGTTGACGACTTCAAGCTGGAAAACCACAAGACCAAAGCGCTGCTGGCCAAGCTGTCTGAGTTCGCGTTGAGTAATGTACTGATCGTCAGCGAACAAGTTGACAAGAATCTGTACCTGGCTGCCCGCAACCTGCATGACGTCGATGTGCTTGATGCCGATGGCGTGGATCCGGTCAGCTTGATTGGCTTTGAAAAAGTGCTGGTTACTGTGCCGGCCCTGAAGAAACTGGAGGGTCTTTTGGCATGAACCAGGAGCGCATTCTAAGCACCATCGTGGGGCCGCATTTGTCGGAAAAAACCAGCAGGATTTCCGAGAAAAACAATCAGGTCACTTTCCGCGTGGCAATCGATGCCACCAAGTATGAGATCAAGCAGGCTGTCGAAAGCCTGTTCAAGGTTCAGGTACGCGAAGTGCAGGTGATCAACGTCAAAGGCAAAACCAAGCGTACCGCGCGCGGCAAAGTCCGCAGCCGCAACGACTGGAAAAAAGCCTACGTTAGACTGGAGCAAGGTCAAGACATCGACTTTGCCGACATGGCCTGAGTGAGGTTTGGAGAGAGTTATGGCAGTCGTCAAATGTAAACCTACCTCCCCAGGGCGCCGCTTTCTGGTCAAGGTAGTCAATCCTCAATTGCACAAGGGCGCGCCGCATCGCCCGCTGCTCGAAGTGCAAGAAAAGACCGGTGGCCGCAACAGCCAGGGCCGTCTGACCCAGCGTCACGTCGGCGGCGGCCACAAACAGAAATACCGCGTCATCGACTTCCGTCGTGACAAAGACGGCATTCCCGCGCGCGTCGAGCGTCTGGAATACGACCCGAACCGTACCGCCAATATCGCGCTGTTGCTTTACGCCGATGGCGAGCGTCGTTACATCATCGCGCCCGCCAAAGTGAGTGCTGGCGATGAGTTGATGTCCGGCCCGAGCGCTTCGATCAAAGTGGGCAACTGTATGCCGCTGCGCAATATCCCGATCGGCAGCACCGTGCATTGCGTGGAAATGAAGCCGGGCAAAGGCGCGCAACTGGCGCGTAGCGCTGGCGCCGCCGTGCAGTTGGTTGCCCGCGAAGGCCAGTACGCCACCTTGCGTTTGCGCTCTGGCGAAGTGCGCAAAGTGCCGGCCGAATGCCGTGCCGTCATCGGTGAAGTATCCAACAGCGAACACAACCTGCGCTCCATCGGCAAGGCCGGTGCCATGCGCTGGCGTGGTGTACGTCCGACTGTGCGCGGCGTGGTGATGAATCCCGTCGACCACCCGCACGGTGGGGGCGAAGGGCGCACGTCGGGTGGCCGTCATCCGGTATCGCCATGGGGAACCCCGACCAAGGGTTACAAGACCAGAACCAACAAGCGCACTAGCAAGCTGATCGTGCGCCGCCGCAACGCGAGCAAGTAAAAAGGTAGGGTAAGCCAGTGCCAAGATCACTCAAAAAAGGTCCGTTTATCGATCTGCACCTGCTCAAGAAAGTGCAGGTTGCCGTTGAGAAAAATGACAGAAGGCCCATCAAAACCTGGTCCAGGCGGTCGATGGTATCGCCGGATATGGTAGGTCTTACCCTGTCCATTCATAACGGCCGTCAGCACATTCCCGTGCTGGTGTCCGAAGACATGGTTGGCCACAAATTGGGTGAGTTCGTACTGACTCGCACGTTCCGCGGCCACGCTGCGGACAAGAAGGCGCGTTGAGCGCCGCGCCCGCACAGATAAAGGTAAGCGAGATGGAAGTTTCAGCGGTATTGAAAGGGGCGCGCCTGTCGGCCCAGAAGGCCCGCCTGGTCGCCGATCAGGTTCGTGGCAAAGGCGTCGGGGAAGCGCTCGATGTGCTGAGCTTCAGCACCAAAAAAGGCGCGGCCATCATCAAGAAGGTGTTGAATTCCGCGATTGCCAATGCGGAACACAACCTGGGCCTGGATGTCGATGAGCTGCGCGTGTCCACCATTTATGTGGACGAAGGCATGTCGCTCAAGCGCATTCAGCCTCGTGCCAAGGGTAGAGCGGATCGCATCACGAAGCGCTCTTGTCATATCACCGTGAAAGTTGCAGACAAAGGTTAAGGGGACGTCATGGGTCAGAAAGTTCACCCGAACGGTATCCGGCTGGGCATCGTAAAACGCCACACTTCCGTATGGTACGCAGGTGGCAAGGATTATTCCCGTTACCTGCTACAAGACATGGACGTGCGTGCGCTGGTCAAGAAAAAACTGGCGGCCGCTTCTGTTTCCCGCGTGGAAATCGAACGCCCCGCCCAAACTGCCCGCATCACCGTCTACACCGCCCGCCCCGGCATCGTCATTGGCCGCAAGGGTGAAGACGTCGAAAAACTGCGCGCGGAACTGGTCACCAAAATGGGCGTGCCGGTCAACATCAATATCGAAGAGATCCGCAAGCCGGACCTCGACGCGCAGTTGGTCGCCGACAGTGTGTCACAGCAGCTTGAAAAGCGCGTGATGTTTCGCCGCGCCATGAAGCGTGTGATGCAAAACGCCATGCGCCAGGGCGCGGAAGGCATCAAGGTGCAGGTAAGCGGCCGCCTGGGTGGCGCCGAAATCGCCCGCACCGAGCGTTATCACGAAGGCCGTGTGCCCTTGCACACCCTGCGTGCTGACATTGATTACGCCACCAGTGAAGCGCACACCACCTTCGGCGTCATTGGCGTGAAAGTATGGATCTTCAAGGGCGAAATCTTGAACCCTGAAGAAGTGCTTTCTGGCGACAGTAAGAAAAAGGCGCAGCAGCAGTAACCTGCCGCTGACTGGCTGAGAATAGAGGTAAGCCCGGATGTTACAACCGAAGCGAACTAAATTTCGCAAAATGCAAAAAGGCCGAAATCGCGGTCTGGCCCAGCGTGGCAGCACCGTGAGCTTTGGCGAATATGGCCTCAAGGCGATTGGCCGCGGCCGTTTGACCGCGCGGCAGTTGGAATCCGCCCGTCGCGCCCTGACTCGTCACATCAAGCGTGGCGGCAAGGTATGGATCCGCGTATTCCCCGACAAGCCAGTCACCCAGAAGCCGCTCGAAGTGCGCCAAGGTAGCGGTAAAGGTAACGTCGAATATTGGGTAGCGCAGATCCAGCCGGGCAAGGTGCTGTTCGAGATCGAAGGCGTGGGCCTCGACGTAGTGCAGGAAGCGTTTGCGCTGGCCGCTGCCAAGCTGCCTTTCGCTACCAAATTAGCCAAACGAGTGGTGATGTGATGTCCAAGGTACAAGTGAGCGACCTCCGAGCCAAATCCGAGGCTGAACTGCAGAGCGTGCTGGTAGGTTTGCAGCGCGACCAGTTCAAATACCGTATGCAGAAGAACACCGGCCAGTTGGGGCAGTCCCATGTCTTGGCCCGGGTGAGAAGAGATATTGCCAGGGTGAAAACCCTGCTCACGGAAAAAGCAGGTTCCTAAGCCATGTCAGAGCTGAACAAAACCGAGAAACGCGCCCGTACCATCAGTGGCAGGGTCGTCAGCAACAAGATGAACAAGTCCATCACCGTGCTGATCGAGCGTCGTGAGAAACACCCGGTCTATGGCAAGTACGTGTCCAAGTCGTCCAAGGTGCACGCACACGACGAAGACAATGCCTGCAATATCGGCGACATCGTCACCGTGCGGGAAGTGCGCCCGATCTCCAAGACCAAGACTTGGAAGCTGGTCAGCATCGACGAGAAAGTGGCTGAAGCGTAAGTAGTAGTAGCTTAGAAGAAATCAACAGGAGCGAGTGGCCTCTGGGGGCCCGGAAAGTACCATGATTCAAGTACAGTCATATCTGGAAGTCGCAGACAACAGTGGCGCTCGTCGCGTCATGTGCATCAAGGTGCTGGGTGGCTCCCATCGTCGCTATGCCCGTATTGGGGACGTGATCAAGGTAACTGTCAAAGAAGCCATTCCCCGCGGCAAAGTGAAGAAAGGCCAGGTACTCAAGGCGCTCGTGGTGCGCACCAGGAGCGGCGTGCGCCGTCAAGATGGTTCGCTGATCAAGTTCGACGACAATGCGGCGATTCTGCTGAACAACCAGGACGCGCCGATCGGCACCCGTGTGTTCGGGCCGGTCACTCGTGAACTGCGTACCGAGAAGTTCATGCGCATCATTTCGTTGGCTCCGGAAGTGCTCTGATGCCGCGCCAGTAAGGTGAGTCGGCAAAGAGAAAAGAGGTCACAGGTATGCAAAAACTCAAACATGATGATGAAGTAATCGTTATTGCCGGGCGCGACAAAGGCAAGCGCGGCAAGATCACCAAGATTCTTGGCGATGGCCGCGTGCTGGTCTCTGGCGTGAACATGGTCAAACGCCACACCAAGCCCAACCCGAACCTGGGTAAGCAGGGCGGCATCGTGGAGAAGGAAGCCGGCATCGCTGTTTCCAACATTGCGCTGTTCAATCCGAAGAGCGCCAAGGCAGATCGCGTTGGCATCCGGGTCGAGGCCGATGGCACCAAGGTGCGCGTGTTCAAGTCCGACAATTCAGTAATTGATTGACAGAATTTTTAATCGTTGCTTTCTGTTGCTGGCCTTTTAGTGTCGATTTGAAGTCGATCTAAAGTTGATCCAAAAAGGCCCAGTGGGTAGAAACACATAACGTAAACAAGGTTGCAACATGGCGCGCTTGAAACAGTATTACAAAGACACCATCGTAAAAGAGCTGACCAAACAGTTCTCTTACCAAAATCCCATGCAGGTGCCGAAGATCACCAAGATCGTGCTGAACGTCGGCAGCGGTGAATTCAGCGATAAAAAAGTGCTGGATAACGCCATGGGCGATCTGGTGAAAATCACGGGCCAGCGTCCAGTGGTCACCAAGGCCAGCAAATCTGTTGCCGGCTTCAAGATTCGTGAAGGCTGGCCGGTAGGCTGCAAGGTGACACTGCGTGGCGAGCGCATGTATGAATTTCTGGATCGCCTGGTCAACATTGCGATCCCGCGTATTCGTGACTTCCGCGGCCTGAACCCGCGTGCGTTCGATGGTCGCGGCAACTACGCGCTGGGTGTGAGCGAACAGATCATTTTCCCGGAAATTGATTACGACAAGATCGACAAGCTGCGCGGCATGGACATCACCATCACCACCACCGCCGCCAGCAACGACGAAGGCCGCGCCTTGTTGCGCGCTTTCAACTTCCCGTTCCGTGGCGAAACTCCAGCCGCGGCTAAAGGTTAAGAGGCTCAAGATTATGGCTAAGACTTCGATGATCGAAAAAGAAAACAAGCGCCTGCGCATCGCCGCCAAGTTTGCGGCCAAGCGCGCGTCGCTCAAAGCCATCATCAGCAGCGTCACCGCCAGTGACGAAGAAAAGTGGGAAGCGCAGATCAAACTGCAAAAACAGCCGCGCGATGCCAGTCCGAGCCGTCAACGCAAGCGTTGTCAGATCACTGGCCGTCCGCACGGTGTTTACCGCAAGTTCGGCATGTGCCGTAACAAGCTGCGTGAACATGCGATGAAAGGCGATGTGCCGGGCCTGACCAAGGCCAGTTGGTAAGGGCGCGCGAGCGGTGCACGAGACAGGCACCAGCGTCCGCGAACAAGCCCGCGAGCAAAGCCGGTGAATAGGCTGGTGAAGTAAGCCGCCGGTGAGTAAGTCGCCAGTGAATAAAGAATTGAGGAAATTATCATGAGCATGTCCGACCCAATCGCAGATCTGCTGACCCGTATTCGTAACGCCCAAATGGCGGGCAAGGCGGTCGTCGAGAGCCCGTCCTCCACGATCAAGCTGGCCATTTTGGCTGTGTTGAAGCAGGAAGGTTATATCGCCGGTTACAGTGTCAGCGGCGATGCGGTGAAGCCGCTGCTGAGCATCGAGCTGAAATACCACAATGGCAAACCTGTCATTGAAGAGTTGCGCCGTGGCAGCACCCCCGGTCTGCGCCAGTACAAAGGCCGCGAAGCGCTGCCGAAAGTACGCGCCGGTCTCGGCATCGCCGTGATTTCCACCAACAAAGGGGTGATGACCGACAAAGACGCGCGCGCCGCTGGCGTGGGCGGCGAAGTGCTCTGCACCGTGTTCTGATCGACGCGCGCGAGCCACCGGAATCGATATACGAAGCGCATAAAGAGCTAAAGCGCTAATCAAGCTAATAGAGCAACGAGTTATGTCAAGAATCGCCAAAGCCCCGATCGTACTGCCCAAAGGCGTGGAAGCGCAGATCGCCAACGGCCTGCTGTCTGTAAAAGGCAGCAAGGGCACCTTGCAACTGGCGCTGAACGCCAACGTGCAGATCGTCAATGAAGACAACACGCTGAAGTTCTCCGCCAAGACCGAAGAGCGCAATGCCATGGCTCATGCCGGCACCGCGCGCGCGCTGGTGCAGAACATGGTCACTGGTGTGGCCAAGGGTTTTGAAAGAAAGCTGGAACTGGTCGGCGTCGGCTACCGCGCCAAAGCCCAGGGCAAGACCGTAAACCTGGTATTGGGTTTTTCCCACCCGATTGATTACCAGTTGCCGGAAGGCGTCACCGCCGAAACCCCCAGCCAGACCGAGATCGTGCTCAAAAGCGCCGATCGCCAATTGCTGGGTCAGGTAGCCGCAGAATTGCGCAAGTTCCGCGCGCCGGAGCCGTACAAAGGCAAAGGTGTGCGTTACAGCGGTGAGCAGGTATACCGTAAGGAAGCGAAGAAGAAGTAAGCGCTTCCCCTGGACGAATCGACGAACCACGAGCCAGACACTGGCATACACATCGCGCCAAGAGGCCTGAAATGAACCAGAAAAAAGCCACTCGCCTGCGCCGTGCCAAACGCACCCGCGCCAAAATCAGCGAGCTGAAAGTCAATCGTTTGTGCGTGTTCCGCAGCCCGCGGCACATCTACGCACAGATTATTTCGCCGGATCACAAAGTGCTGGCCACGGCGTCTTCGCTGGGCGAAAGCAAAACCGGCAATGTGGAGTCCGCCACGGCGGTGGGCAAACTGCTGGCCGAGCGGGCCAAGTCGGCGGGCGTCACCAAGGTTGCATTCGACCGTAGCGGCTATATCTACCATGGCCGCATCAAGGCTCTGGCCGAAGCGGCGCGCGAAGGCGGTCTGGAATTTTAAGCATCGGGTTGAAAAGTTATGGCATTGAAGAACGAGCAGAACAAAAACGAAGAAGGCCTTCAGGAAAAACTGATCCAGGTCAATCGTGTCGCCAAGGTGGTGAAAGGGGGGCGTATTTTCTCCTTCACCGCGCTGACTGCCGTGGGTGATGGCAGCGGCCGCGTTGGCTTTGGCCGCGGCAAGGCCCGCGAAGTTCCCCAGGCCATTCAAAAGGCCATGGAAGCTGCTCGCCGCAACATGATCAGCGTGAAGCTCAGCGGCACCACCTTGCAGTACCCGGTGAAGGCGCATCATGGCGCCTCCAAGATTTACATGCAGCCAGCGTCTGATGGTACTGGCGTCATCGCCGGTGGTGCGATGCGCTCCATTTTGGAACTGGCGGGCGTACACAACGTGTTGGCCAAGTGCTACGGCTCCACCAACCCGGTGAACGTCGTGCGCGCTACCTTCAAGGCGCTCAAAGACATGCGCGCCCCTGAAGACATCGCGGCCAAGCGCGGCAAGAGCCTCGACGAAGTGTTGGGCTGAAGCCAATCTGATAGATGCCAGGCGCTAGCCGGGCGACAAACGATAACGAAGCAGGTTTACGAACATGGCAGCTAAAACCCTGAAAGTGCGACAGATCAAAAGCTCTCACGGCATTCTGGCCAATCACAAGGCCTGCCTGACGGGCCTTGGCTTGCGCCGCATCCGCCATGAGGTGGAACTGATCGACACGCCCGCCGTGCGCGGCATGATCAACAAAGTGCGTCACCTGGTGCAGGTGGCTGGCGAATAAACGGGCGAGCATTAGGAGATAACTATGCGTCTGAACACTCTTAGTCCGGCACCGGGCTCCCGCCAGGCGCCCAAGCGCGTCGGTCGTGGTATCGGCAGCGGCCTGGGCAAAACCTCGACCCGCGGTCACAAAGGTCAAAAGGCTCGCAAGAGCGGCCATGTGCGCCCAGGTTTTGAAGGCGGCCAGATGCCTTTGCAAAAGCGTCTGCCCAAATTCGGTTTCTATTCCCGCATCGGCGCCGGTACGGCGGAAGTGCGGACCTCCGAACTGGCCAAGATCGCAGGCGGCGTCGTGAACCTGGGCAGCCTGGAACAAGCCAACATCATTGATCGTGGCATCAAGCGCGCCAAGATCATGCTGTCGGGCGAGGTTACTCAGGCTTACACCATCGAAGGCGTAGGCGTGACCAAAGGCGCGCGCGCCGCCATCGAAGCGGCGGGCGGCAAGATCGTGGAAGCGCCGGCGGCCTGATAGGCCAGGCCCACTCACTGGTTAGCACTGATGGCAAAGATAATGAACCCGAGCAAGGCAGACGGTCTGGCTGAACTGAAGTCCAGGCTGCTGTTCGTCTTGTTTGCGGTAATCGTGTATCGCATCGGCACCCACATTCCGGTGCCGGGCATCAATCCGGATCAGTTGCAGGCTTTGTTCAATCAAAACCAGGGTACGTTCCTGGGCTTGTTCAACATGTTTTCCGGCGGTGCCATCCAGCGCATGAGTATCTTTGCGCTGGGGATCATGCCGTACATTACCGCGTCGATCATCATGCAGTTGTTGACAGCGACCACGCCGTCGCTCGAGCAGTTGAAGAAGGAAGGCGAGTCGGGCCGCCGCAAGATCAGCCAGTACACCCGCTATGGCGCGCTCGTGTTTGCGACGGTGCAGGCGGTGGCGATCAGCACGGGCCTCTTGTCGCAGTTGGCGTTCACTGCCGACTTCACGTTTTATTTCACCGCGATCGTCTCGCTGGTGACTGGCGCCATGTTTTTGATGTGGCTGGGTGAGCAGATCACCGAGCGCGGTGTGGGCAACGGTATTTCGCTGCTGATCTTTTCTGGCATCGTGGCGGGTTTGCCCGCGGCTATTGGCCAGACGCTGGAGCAGGTGTCCGAAGATCAGATCCAGCCGCTCGCCTTGTTCGTGGTGGCGCTGATCGGTGCGGCAGTAGTCGCCGCCGTCGTGTTCGTGGAGCGCGCGCAGCGTCGCATCACGGTGAACTACGCTCCGCGTCAGCAAGGCCGCAAGATGTATCAGGGGCAAAGCAGCCATCTGCCCTTGAAGGTGAACATGGCCGGTGTGATTCCCGCCATCTTTGCCAGCAGTTTTCTGCTGTTCCCGGCGTCGCTGGGGCAGTGGTTTGGACAGACCAAAGGGCTTGAGTTCCTGGCGAATCTGGCCTTGATCCTGGGGCCGGGGCAGCCCTTGAACATATTGCTGTTCGCGGTGTTGGTCGTGGTGTTCTGCTTTTTCTACACCTCGCTGGTGTTCAATCCGAAGGAAATCGCGGAAAACCTCAAGCGCTCCGGCGCCTTCATTCCCGGTATCCGCCCTGGCGAGCAGACCGCCGCCTACGTGGACAACGTGATGACGCGCCTCACCCTGTTCGGTGCGGCCTATATCACCTTGGTTTGTCTGTTGCCGCAGTTTTTGCAGACCTCGGCGAATGTTCCGTTCCAATTGGGCGGCACCTCGCTGTTGATCGTGGTAGTGGTGTGTATGGATTTCATGGCCCAGGTGCAATCTCACCTGATGTCGCATCAGTATGAGTCACTAATGAAGAAATCCAATATCGGCTCGTTTCGCCGATAGGGTCCAGTTTACGAGGAGATGTACCAATGAAAGTGAGAGCATCGGTCAAGCGCATTTGCCGCAAGTGCAAGATCGTCAAGCGCAATGGCGTGGTCCGCGTGATCTGCGCCGAGCCCCGCCACAAGCAGCGGCAGGGTTGAAGGAAGCGGGCCGCCTTGCTTTTTGGCGGGCCTGTGCGTAAACTTGCCGACCTTTTTTTGGGCCCAGCCGGAACAAACGCGGCGCTGGCAAGCAACAGACAAGTTTTTGAAATCAGATAAATTATTGGCGGGCATTACGCTGCCGCCGAGGTGACTGGAGTACAACTATGGCCCGTATTGCCGGTGTCAACATTCCCGATAACAAGCACGTCGTTATCTCGCTGCGCTACGTCTACGGCATCGGCCCTACCGTGGCGAAGAATCTGTGCGCCGCCACCGGGATCAGCCCGCGTGCCAAAGTCAGCGAACTGAACGAAGATCAGTTGGATTCGCTGCGCAACGAAATCGGCAAGATGACCGTGGAAGGCGACCTGCGCCGTGAAATCTCCATGAACATCAAGCGCCTGATGGACCTGGGCACCTACCGCGGCATCCGTCACCGCCGCGGCCTGCCCGTCAATGGTCAGCGCACCAAGACCAATGCCCGTACCCGCAAGGGCCCGCGCAAGCCGATCCGCAAATAACGGCACGGATTCAAACAGTAAAAGGTAGATCGCCAAGCGCTCCGCGCTTCATCTCAAGGTAAAAGTTAAATGGCCAAACCAGCTCCGCAAGTCAGGAAAAAGGCTAGAACCTCGGTCAGCGACGGGGTTGCCCATATCCATGCGTCCTTCAACAACACCATCGTGACGATCACCGATCGTCAGGGTAATACCCTGGCGTGGGCCACCTCTGGCGGTTCCGGGTTCCGCGGTTCCCGTAAGAGCACGCCGTTCGCCGCGCAGGTTGCTGCGGAAAAAGCTGGCCGCAGCGCTGTTGAACTCTACAGCCTGAAGAACGTCGATGTGCGTGTGAATGGCCCTGGCCCTGGCCGCGAATCCGCCGTGCGTGCGCTCAATGCCTGTGGTCTGAAGGTGAGCAACATCACCGACGTGACCCCCATTCCGCACAACGGCTGCCGCCCGCCCAAGCGTCGTCGCGTATAAGCGGCCCAGGAACACAGGAGAATTAGCATGGCTCGTTACATTGGTCCCAAGTGCAAACTGGCTCGCCGTGAAGGCACCGACCTCTTCCTCAAGAGCGGTGTGCGCTCGCTGGAAGACAAATGCAAGGTAGAAACCGCTCCCGGTCAGCATGGTCTGCGCCGCGGCCGTTTGTCCGACTATGGCGTGCAATTGCGCGAAAAGCAGAAAGTGCGTCGTACTTACGGCATCCTGGAACGTCAATTCCGTAATTATTACAAGGAAGCTGCGCGTCTGCGCGGCGCCACTGGCGAAAACCTGCTGCAATTGCTCGAATCCCGCCTGGACAACGTGGTCTATCGCATGGGATTTGGCACCACCCGCGCTGAAGCGCGTCAGTTGGTGAGCCACAAGGCCATCATGGTCAACGGCAAGACGGTCAACATCCCGTCTTATCAGGTACAAGCCGGCGATGTGGTGGCAGTGCGTCAGAAGGCCAAGAACCAACTGCGCATCAAATCCTCGCTGGATATTGCCGGCACCCGCGCGCCGGTGGAATGGATCGAAGTCAACCAGGAGAAGCTGGAAGGGCAGTTCAAGCACAAGCCTGAACGTAGCGAGCTGACGACCGAGATCAACGAAAGCTTGATCGTAGAGTTGTACTCGAAGTAAACCGTAACCTCTTAACCTGTGAGGGATTCCATGCAGATCTCGTTATCGAACTTTCTGACGCCGCAAACCATCCAGGTTGAAGCCCCGGATCGCTGGCATTCAAGAGTAGTCCTGGAGCCTCTGGAGCGGGGTTTTGGGCATACGCTGGGCAACGCCTTGCGCAGAATCCTGCTCTCCTCCATGCCCGGCGCGGCGGTGGAAGAGGTAGAGATCGACGGTGTGGTACACGAATACAGCACCATGGAAGGCGTGCAGGAAGATGTGATTGAAATCCTGCTGAACCTGAAGGAACTGGCGGTGATTTTGCATCACCAGCAAGGCGTGGTGTTGACGCTGAAGAAAAGCGGCAAAGGCGTGGTGACGGCAGCCGACATTCAACTGACGCACGATGTCGAAATCGTCAATCCAGAACATGTGATCTGTAATCTCAACGACAACGGTTCGATCAACATGCAGATCAAAGTGGGCCAGGGCCGTGGCTATGTACCGGCGGATGCCCGCATTTCCCGCGACGATGAAACCCGCGCCGTAGGCAAACTGATGCTGGATGCGTCCTACACGCCGGTGAGCCGCGTGACTTACGCGGTGGAAAGCGCCCGCGTTGAGCAGCGCACTGACCTGGACAAGCTGATCATCGAGCTTGAAACCAACGGCACCATCAATCCCGAGGAAGCCATTCGTCAGGCCGCCACCATTTTGCAGCATCAGCTCAGCGTGTTCGTGGATCTGAAGAACAGTTCGATCAAGGAACAGCCGAAGCATGAAGACAAGATCGATCCGATCCTGCTGCGTCCGGTGGACGATCTGGAACTGACCGTCCGTTCGGCCAATTGCCTCAAGGCGGAAAATATTTACTACATCGGCGACCTCATTCAACGCACCGAAGTGGAGCTGTTGAAGACGCCGAACCTGGGCAAGAAATCGCTGACCGAGATCAAAGATGTGCTTGCCTCCAAAGGTCTTTCGCTGGGTCTGCGCCTGGAAAACTGGCCGCCTGCCAGCCTTAAAAGCTCCATCATGGAGTAAGGCTGAGGCCAGCTTGGCGTATAGCCCCTAACAAACAGCCCTATATAAATAGCCATATACAAAATTAAGAGCCTTTAGCTCAGGAAGTCAAAGCCATGCGTCATCGTCATAGTGGACGTCAACTGAACCGTACCAGCTCACATCGTCAGGCGATGTTCAGCAACATGACCTCGTCTCTGGTGGAGCACGAGATCATCAAGACCACCCTGGCCAAGGCCAAGGAACTGCGCATGATTGCCGAGCCGCTGATCACGCTGGCGAAGGAAGATAGCGTGGCCAACCGCCGCCTGGCGTTCGACCGCCTGCGCAACAAGGTCTCCGTGGGCAAATTGTTCACCGACCTCGGCCCGCGTTTCGCCAGCCGCCCGGGCGGCTACCTGCGCATCATCAAGTGCGGCTTCCGCCAAGGCGACAAGGCGCCGATGGCGTATGTCGAACTGGTGGATCGTCCGCAGGCTGCCGACGCCACTGAATAAGTGTTAATCGTTGGTGGTTGAAGCAGAGAAAGCCGTATTGATTACGGCTTTTTTTTTACTGGTGCGCCCAGCATGGGCGCACTCCTACGGGTGGAAGTCCCGTCACGAGTTGGTCACAACGAGTGAAGCGAAGCGCAACTGCATGAGGGCGACCGAGTGTGGGGAGGAAGCGTGGAGCGTAAATCGCGAGCCGATGAACAAGAACCGCATAGAAGGCGTTGCCAAGCAGGGCGAGCGGGCCAGAAACCGCGAAGCTCTCGTGACCAAGGCGAGGTGGCGTAGATGCGGCGGATGTGCGATGAAGGAGTGCGTTCTTACCTGGGGAGATCTCGCCTTGTGCCTGAAAGGGCGACGGTGCTGAACCGGAGCGAGAAGTCAGCAGAGGCCATAGTAGCTGCGGTAACGGGGCCGACGAGGCCAGAGGTGAAACGGTGAAGGGCCAAAGGAATGGGAGGGCAAGCCCTCTGGTTATCGGAAATGAAAGGTCTCAGATGTTCGCGTCAGCGAAGCTCGCCAACAGGTGGATAGGGTGAAGCCCGAAAGGCCGTGGCAGTGAGAAATCAGTTCCGCCGAACTGGAACAAGGCGAACCTGGGCGTCGGGTCGGGTGTAACTACAAACCTGACAACCTCAACCATTCCAACCGCCCGGTGCGGACCCGCACGCCGGGTGGTGTGGGAGGGGCGCAGTCCATTTGGGCTGCCCCCTATCCCGATTAGTTTTTAGTGTAGTTTTGTGTTCTGGTGTGGTCCGTATCAGGTTTGTTGCAGCCGGTAGCCCGGGTGCACACCCGGGCTACCAGCTGATCCAAGTGACGCTGAGACCATCCTTAACAAGACAAGAGAGAAAGCCATGTTCAAATCGTTCCATCCTCCCGTCAGAACCCTCATGGGCCCCGGCCCCTCCGACGTGAACCCGCGCGTTACCGCGGCCATGGGCGCGCCGACCATCGGGCACCTCGATCCTGCCTTTGTCAGCTTGATGGACGAGATCAAGCAACTCTTGCAATACGCCTTCAAAACCAAGAACCGCCTCACCATCCCTGTCTCCGCCCCCGGCTCCGCGGGCATGGAATGCACTTTCACCAACCTGCTCGAACCCGGCGACAAAGCCATCGTGTGCCAGAACGGCGTATTTGGCGGGCGCATGAAGGAAAATGTCGAGCGCTGTGGCGCCACCGCCATCATGGTGCAGGATGCCTGGGGCAGCGCTGTCGATCCGCAGAAGGTGGAAGACGCGCTCAAGGCCAATCCTAGTGTCAAGCTGCTGGCGTTTGTTCACGCGGAAACCTCTACTGGCGCGCTCAGCGACGCCAAGCGCTTGACCGAACTCGCGCACCAGTATGGCGCGCTGTCGCTGGTTGATAGTGTCACCGGCCTTGGCGGCGTCGCGCTCGATGTCGATGGCTGGGGCATCGACGCCATTTACTCCGGCACGCAAAAATGCCTGTCCTGTCCGCCCGGCCTCTCGCCGGTCAGCTTCGGCGAACGCGCGGTGGCGGTGATCAAGCAGCGCAAGCACAAGGTACAAAGCTGGTTCCTCGACATGGCGCTGGTGATGGCCTACTGGGAAGGCGACGGCTCGCGCACCTACCACCACACCGCGCCAGTGAACAGCATGTACGGCCTGCATGAAGCGCTGGTGATTCTGGCCGAAGAAGGGCTGGAGCAGTCCTGGGCGCGCCATGCCTACCATCACCGCGCGCTGGCCGCGGGTGTTACAGCGATGGGCCTGAACTTCGTGGTGAAGCAAGAACAGCGCCTACCGCAACTCAATTCCATTACCGTGCCCGAAGGCGTGAAAGAAGCCGAGGTGCGCGCGCGCCTGCTCAAGGAATACAACCTGGAAATTGGCGCTGGTCTTGGCGCGCTGGCGGGCAAAGTCTGGCGCATCGGCCTGATGGGGGAAAGCGCCAGCCAAACCAACGTGCTGCTGTGCCTTGGCGCGCTCGATGCCATCCTCAGCGACATGGGCGCGCCAATCAATTCCGGCAAAGCCGTGTCCGCAGCGATGGCGGTTTATAAGCAGTAGTCCCCAATTGCACGTAAATAATAAATATCCTCTCCCCGGTCCCCGGCCTCCCCCACAAATGTGTTGTGGGAGAGGGGAGGCTTACGCAAAAGCGTAGCCGTTGCAATATTGGCATGGCGAAATGGCGGATTGAAATCCGCCCTACGCTTGCTGCTCTCACGTTCTCGCACGCGCCCACATGGACTCAAACTCCTCGACCGAGATGACCATAGGGTCAAATTGCGGGTCCGTCGCGATTTCTTCCAATGGAGGATAAGGCGCTATACCAAGCTTGGCATTGCCGGATCGCTCGTTACTGTTCGCGAAGTCCATGCGCCCATCGGCGTAGACCTCGACTTTCCTCATCTCCCACATCTCCTGATCTAATTCGCTGTAAATCAACTCAGGATAATTGGGCGAGGTATGTATCCATCTAACCTTCACGTATCTCATTTGGTTGGCACCTTCCCGCTGCTGAGAAGTCTACCCGCAAGGTCAAGCGGAACCTCGTTCTGGATAACATATACGCCTGTGCGCCCCTGGACCGCTCCCAGCCCAGCGGGTTTTTAACACGCCGTTGCAATATTTGGCATAGCGGAATGGCGAGTTGAAACCCGCCCTATGCGTGCTGGGGTGTCAACTATAAACCACGCTGTGTTAGAAGGCGGAGCAAGCAGAGGTTGCAGCGCCTATAAGTTCTCATGCCTTAATAATTTTATGGAGCCATTCGCTTTGGATAAAATTTCACCCAACATTGGCGATCTTTTAGTGTTATTTACATAAAAAAGAAATTTGGCATTTGGATACGCACCTTCGCTGGGTTCGTTCTCATATGGATCAAGGTTAAATTTAAGTTCGAAGTTCTCTTCACCTGTCTTTCCCGCAGCAAAATATGGCCCGTGGTGGAAGCTACTGTCACGCTCCTCTAGAGAGAGAGAAAGTATAGCCTCAAGAAGGCTACGTGCTTCAACAATCGAGCCAACATCAATTTCATAGAGGTCGTAAATAGCCACTTTGAAGTCCTTACCTGGGAATGAGAATACTTGGAGCACGCTCCACGGCGGCTTCCATGGATTGATAAATCATAAAGTTCACCGGTCGTCCTACCTGCGTACTCAATTGGGTTGAAAGATCGAAAAGCCCAAGTTTTTGTAGCGTTCGTTCGTTCAAAGGCCCTGTCCGTACCCCGGCTGATCTCAATCCAATGTCTGCATTTTGGGCTGCTTGAAACAAAGAGTCTCCTGTAAGCGCGATGTCGAAATCACTCACGCGTCCAACGTCGAAAGCCACACCTGTACGAAAATTTGTACCAGTGACTGCGCTTCCTTGAAGGACGCCTTGGATATCCGTATAACCGGCCTTCGACAATTCAGTACGGAGATTGATACCAAATTGCGTGAATTCATCGAGGTTTGCAAATCCCCGGGGGATCACACTCTCCGCGACATCCAAAGCATGACCCGCATCACCAGCCCCATCGGCGATTTTCGCAACATCTGCCGCCTCATCCACCCCCTTAGCCACATCGACGAGTTTATCAGCCCCCTGCACCGCCTTACCCACAACCCCAGCAACCTTCACCACCTCCGCAATCGGCACCACCGCCGACAGCAACGCCCCCACCTTCTGCGCCGTGTTCTCCAACGCGAACAAATCATCAACCTGCCACTTCTCGCGTAACAGTTCAGCTTGCGCTGCAAGTTTATTGGCCTGCGCAACATCACCGTCGTTATAAGCCGCCAAGGCGTCCGCCTCAATCGCATCCACTATACCCATGAAGCCCGAGCCGTATTTGAACGTCGTGACCACGACATTGAGCAAATCTCCAGGCAGATTGCCGAGCCCCTTGAGAAGGCCGAGGTCCAGGTTGGCCACGCCGTTCGCGCTCGCGTTGGCTAGCTGAGTGAAGGCTTCGGCGGTGTTGGCAGCGGCGCTGGTGACTTTTTCGCCGAGTGAGCTGGGGTCTTTGATAAGGTCGATGACGGTTTGCAACGCGGCGTTGCTCAACTCAGCCGCTGTTTCAACCACCGTGTTCACCCCGGCGCTGAGCATTTGCTTGGCAGCATCCAAGACGTTGGAGGCGGCATCAGTGACTTTTTCTCCAAACGAGCGCGCGTCATTGGCGTCGTCGATGAGTGCTTTCAAAGCATCGTTGGGCTCAGTCTTATGCCCGGTAATGGTGATTTCCTCTATAACCGAGGGTGCGTCCTCATCATCGTTTTGCGCGAGTGTTGCATCGTCTTTAGCGGGAGGATCGACGGCGGGAGGAGGCTCATCTTCGACTTGGGCGACATCCTGCGGTGCTTGAGTAGTATCGGCTCCACTGATGCCTCCACCACTCCAACCAAGATCAATAATCGAGTACTCAGGCTCACCTGCTAGGTTTATTGGAATTCCGTGCTCGTAAACATCAATCAAGTTTGGATTCACGGGGCCGTCTTTTTTGACCACCGCCGTGTCGTCCTCGGCGTCGTTCGCTAATGTGATGGTGGCAGTGCCATTGAGGTTGTCAGTACGGATTATGTGGTCTTCTGTAATTTTGATTCCATTACCTGTGTAGTAAGCGGTCTCATCCTGGTAAGCGATGTCATCATTATCAATCGTGATCTCCCAGCCTAGCGTTTTGCCGGTGCTCTGAGAGCCATAAATGTCGATCACGTCCACGCCGGTGGGTATGGTTGGCTTGGTTTGGGCAGCGCTTTTACTCTCGGCAGCAGCGACGGCGGGCTCATCCTCGATTTGGGCGACAGTCTTCGGCGCTGGCGCTGAATGACGTCCACTCGCGCCGCCGCCATCCGCATTGAGATCAAGCGTCGATGAACCAAAGTCATACTGTATGGAAACTGGAAAATCAGGCTCAAGGCGATGCCCAACTATCGTGATTTCTTCTATCGCGGCGGTGGCGCCCTCATCGGTTTTGGCTAGCTCTTCTTCATCGTCATCAGAGTCTGCGGCAGAGGCAGGCTCATCATTGGAACCACTGAAATAATCCGCCAGCCCCTGAGCAAACTCATCTTCAGCCCATTCCCACATTTTTGTTTCAGAATAACCGTCAGTTCTATAATTCGTGACGAGGTAGCCGCCGGGGACAAGCTCAACCGAACTTCCGTAAATGCGGATTTCTTCTATCGCTTGGGGCGTACTCGCATTGGCTGGGGAAATTTCGGCAGAATCGACGGCGGCGACAGGCTCCGGCTCTTGTGATGCACCAAATTCATCTGCGTTCCAAATCCCCTTGGTCTCGCCAAAATCAACCGCCGTGAATACTCCAGGCGCCACGGTGATGAGCCCGGACACATTTGGCGCAACCCCGCGCTCGTAACCGTCCACAGGGAAGGACATTTTCTGCTCTAGCTGCTCAGCGGCTTCAAAGGTTTGATTTTTGAGTGCCACTTCGAACGAGTCCAATGTTTGCGCAGGCGTTGAGGTGACATTTTTTGAGGTGACATTTATT
>JAIRJU010000124.1 GCA_031260485.1 Pseudomonadales bacterium
CTTCGCGACGCTTCGGCCCCGCCATGCGGCCAGTTTCGCCGACGCTGAAAGGCGGAAAGTTGTAATGCAGCATGAAGCCGTCTTTCTTCACGCCGGACAGATCTTCGATGATCTGCGCATCGCGGATGGCGCCGAGCGTGGCAATCACCAGCGCCTGCGTTTCGCCGCGCGTGAACAGCGCACTGCCGTGGGTTTTGCTCAGCACACCCACTTCCACGCTGATCGGACGCACGGTGTGATTGTTGCGGCCATCAATGCGCGGCTGACCGGCGATGATGCGGCTGCGCACGATCTTTTTCTCCAGCGAGGAGAACACGCTCTGCACCTGCGCGGCGCTGACCGGCATCTCACCGCTATCACTGGTGAACTGCGCGCTGGCCTGCGCTTGCAGCGCGCTCAAGCGATCATGGCGCTGCATTTTGTCGGAGATCTGATAAGCCGCGGTGATTTCCGCATTGAACGCCGCGCTCACGGCGGCGATCAGCGTTTCGTTTTTGACCGGTGGTGTCCATTCCCAGGCCGCTTTGCCCGCGGCCTGTTGGAATTCCTTGATGGCGCTGATAACCACCTGCATTTCCTGATGCGCGAACAGCACAGCGCCCAGCATCAAATCTTCGCTCAGTTCCTTGGCTTCGGATTCCACCATCAGCACGGCGGCGTCGGTACCGGCCACCACCATGTCCAACTGCGATTTTTCCAACTGCTTGTAGCCAGGGTTGAGCAGGTAGCCTTCGGCATCGGTATAACCCACGCGCGCGGCGCCGATGGGGCCAGCGAAGGGAATGCCGGAAATGGCCAGCGCGGCGGAGGCGCCGATCATGCCGGCAATATCGGGATCGACATCCTTCTCGGAAGACATCACGGTGCAGATCACCTGCACTTCATTGAGAAAGCCTTTGGGGAACAGCGGACGCAGCGGGCGGTCGATGAGGCGGGAGGTCAGCGTTTCCTTCTCGGTGGGACGCCCTTCGCGCTTGAAGAAGCCGCCGGGAATCTTGCCCGCGGCGTAAGTCTTTTCCTGGTAATCGACGGTCAGCGGGAAAAAGTCCTGACCAGGAGCAGGCGTTTTTTTACCGACCACCGTACATAACACCACGGTACTGCCGATCGACACCACCACGGCGCCGGTGGCCTGGCGGGCGATTTTGCCGGTTTCCAGGGTGACGGTTTGCGCGCCGAATTTGAATTCTTTCCTTATGGGATTAAACATTTATTTTCTCTTACCAATATAAAAAAGCGGTGGCAGGCCAATCCTGCCACCCTTTGCAGCAAACCTCAGCGACGCAAGCCCAAACGCTGAATCAACGCATTGTAGCGATGCAGATCCTTGCGCTTGAGATAGTCGAGCAGTTTGCGGCGGGTATTGACCATGCGGATCAGACCCCGGCGGGAGTGATGGTCGTGGCTGTGCGCCTTGAAGTGGTCTTGCAGTTGGTTGATGTTGCCGGTGAGCAATGCCACCTGCACTTCCGGTGAGCCGGTGTCACCTTCGGTCAGACTGAATTCACGGACGATTTCTGCTTTCTGGTCTGCGGACAGAGCCATGGTATGTTCCTCTTAATATGCGCGTTGATGAACGTTGTTGATGAACGCTGTAGTTGATGGAAAGACATCCCTTTCTAGCCAGAGTAACCACGCATATTGATAGTCACCTGGGAGCTTCCTAGCCTTTCTGGCCTTTGTCCTCGCTCAGGAGGACAAAAGGTCGGCGATTGTACCACAAGGCTGTGGCGCTTAGGGTGCTGGGCTGAATACCGGCAGCGCCTTGATGCGGGCGTCAATCTGTTCCAGTTCGCGCTGGAACGCCGCGCTGCCGGTGCCGCCGAAGGTCTGCATGAAGTCTTCCTGGCTGAGGTATTCGGGCAGATCCCACAGTTCCGGGAAATAGAACGCTTCACCCTCGCTCTCGGCCATGCGCCGCTGCAGCAGGCGTGCATTGTCAACGCTCGATACCGCGAACTCGGCGAAACGGGCGCCAGTGCGGTCGGCGCCAATATCGGTGAAACTGAAGCCGCTGCCCTTGCCGTGGGTGTCCTCGATTTCCTTGAGCACGCCAATGTTGTCGGCAAGGCCGACATCGGCGCCCAGCGCAAGATCAATCGAGACAAAGAAATGCTGGGCCCAGTCACTGCGGCGGCGCAGTTGAAGTTCATGGCGCGGCAGGTCTTTTTCATCAAGGCCCAAATTCACCACATCGAGGTCGAGCACGTACAGCGACAGCACCAGCAACAAGGCACGGTTCTCCGTCACGGGATCGCCGCCGCGGTTGTGCGCGTAGACAAACAGCGGGCGCAGAAATTCACTGGCCGAGATTCTGGCGGGCAGATTCGGCTCCTGCGCCAACTCGCGCAGGCGGGCCTGATAAATGGGCATCAGTTCCTGCAAGGAAGCAGGCAGCAGCCACTCGCCGCCGCGCCGCGACAAATCGCGCAAAAGATCAGGTTCCCAGCGATAACGCACGCGCAAGCGCTGCTCCGCGATGCTCACCTCCTCGATCGTGGCTTGCAGGCGCTGATACTCGGGGTAGCGTTGTGCGATGTGCTGCTGCGCTGCCGTGAGCAGCTTTGCGGCCAGCCAATCGGGCAGCGCCACGCGCCCCACGCGCAGATCAGTGACGGTGAGAAAATTACCCTCCCCCTGCACTGTCGCCTTGACGTTGAGATAGAGCTCCGTGAAAGCCACAGGCAAACGCGCCGCTATATCGACCTCTGCGTTGCGCTCGCCCAGCGCCACCTGGGCCTGCCCCACCTGCAAACGGTTGAGCAGGTAGCCAAGCACCAATTCCAGATCCTTTTCATTCAGCGCCAAGGTAGCGGAGGCGCCGCTCTTGAGTGCGCGTGGATCATTGTCAGCAGAGAGCAGTTGCAGCGCGGGTAAATCGGCAACAGCCAACTCTGGCGCGCGCAGCACGCTGGGATGCGTTGCCACCGCCAGGCACAGCAGCGCCACCGCAGCCAGGGCGGTGAGCAAACACAAGAGCGCTAAGGATTTGAGCAGGGTCATGGCGTAGGGTTTAGGGCAGCCCCTCGCCGCGTGCGGGAGAGGGGTACTGAATAAGAACGGGCATAACTTAATAAATTACGTCGTATTTCACCAGCCGCAAAGGGCTGAGCGTGCCATCGGGCAACAACTCGCCAATGCCCAGAAAGCGTACACCGCAATAAATCCGCACCTTGCCGCGCCGAGGCTCGTCCACGAGGCGTAGCGGCTGCCCTTGCCAAAAACGCAAGCCCACCTCCGCATCGAGCCGCAGCGCGGGCCAATCTTGTACCGCAAAATCCGCAGGCAGCAACAAAAACTCGATTCCAGCGGACCCTTGCTGTTCCCAAATGCGCTGCAAGGCCTCGAGCGTATGGCTGCGCGCCAACGTGAACGGGCCCGCCTGTTCGCGCCGCAGTGCGCGCAAATGCGCGCCGCAGCCCAAGGCCGCACCAATATCGCGTGCGAGACTGCGCACATAAGTGCCCTTGCTGCAACACACGCGCACGACGAGTTCGTTGTCGCTCCAGCGTTCCAAAACAAGATCGTGAATGACGATCTCACGCTCTTTGGCTACAACAGGTTTACCCGCGCGCGCCAGTTTGTACTGCGGCACGCCATCTTGCTTGAGCGCCGAATACACCGGCGCCGCCTGCCACTGCACGCCACGAAACCGCGCCAGCACCTGTTCGATGCGCGCGGCGTCGAGCGGCGGCACCGCAGCCTCGCGCAGCACCTCGCCGTCGGCGTCGCAAGTACTGGTCTCAATGCCAAGACAAATTGTGGCGAGATAACGCTTGTCCGCCTCGAGCAGCACCTGGCTCAGCTTGGTGGCTTCGCCAAAACAAAGCGGCAGCACACCCGTCGCCAAGGGATCGAGCGCACCGGTATGGCCCGCCTTCTCCGCCTCCAGCCAATGCTTGACACGTTGCAGACACTGATTGGAACTCTGCCCCAGCGGTTTATCGACGATCAAAATACCGTCAATGGCGCGCGTGCGGCGCTTGAACTGAGGGGGTTTTGTACTCAAGGCTCACTTCACGAAAGATCGGCAGTAGACAGTACATAGCGCATGTTAAGCATTCCTTGCTTTACTTAGTCACTAGTAGAACAGACTCTCTTCAAACCTTGAAGAGAAACATCAAACGCAGGCGGCGCATTCTACGCCTGTTTCCAGACAAGTTCCCGCGCCCGCAACGCCCGCCGCCACACCGCCGACGCCTTGCAAAACCCCAGCGCCACGCTCCAGTGGATTGCCATATGTAGCATCCCACAGCAACACGCGATCACTCACCCCATCATCAAACGCCTGGTACGCAAACAAATCGATTTCTTCTGCGTGGGAAATCAGCCCGGTATACACCTCGATGATTTGTGTCTGCTGCGCCAGCAAGGCGCGTTCGGCGGCGTATTG
>JAIRJU010000129.1 GCA_031260485.1 Pseudomonadales bacterium
GATACTGAAACCACTCATGCGCGAATGCTCTCCAATGTTAGGCCAAGGCTATTTTGTTCAACAGGGCGGCAACGAGGCGCGCGGTATCGTCCCAGCGTGGCAACGTCATGGCCGCGGTACGGGCGCCTTGCTGCAAGCGGCGGTGCAAGGCGCTATCCGTTAGCACTTGCGCCAAGGCGGCGGCGAGTGCTGTGCTATCGCCTGGTGGTACCAAGAGGCCCGCCTCTGGCGGCACCACCGTGCTGACCGCGCCCGCGCGCGCCGCAACGATCGGCAGACCCGCCGCCAGCGCTTCACTGAACACCATGCCGTAACCCTCGAACAACGACGGCAATACGAACAGATCGGCGGCGCGATATTCAGCGCACAGATCAGAGATTTCCCCCGTGAACCTCAGGCGCTCCTGCAATCCGGCAGCGCGCACTTGCTCATGCAACTGTCCGCTCCAGGCGGGATCAAAATGCGCGCCGCCAACACAGCGCGCTTGCCAAGGCAACTCGCGTATTTGCGCCAGCGCGGCGATCAATACGTCATGCGCTTTGCGCCGGGTGAGCGTGGCCACGGTCAGCAGCACTGGCGGCGTATTGGCGCAGGGGGCGAAGGCTTGCGGATCGGTACCGGGCGGTGCCACCAAAATGTATTTATCATTTACATTGAACTGCTCGCGCAGCAAGGTAGCGGTATGAGCGCTGGTGACGATGACCGCGCGCGCGGCCTGCAACGCGGCCTGCTCAGACGCCGCCAGGCGCGTGGCCTCTGCTGCGCGCAGGCCGGTTTCCAGCGCCAAAGGATGATGGCACAGCGCAATCAAGCGCAGCCGCTCACGCTGGCGCACAGCCACAGCAGCGAGCACGCCATAGGCCAGGCCGTCGATCAATACCACTGCCTGATCAGGCAAGGCCGCAAGCGCGGCTTCTGCGTAATTCAACTCATCTGGCGTGGGCGCTGGATAAGCGCCAGGCAAGGGCAAGTGTTCTACCACGAGCCCACGCGCGCGCAAGCCCGCCAGCAAACGTCTGTCGTAGGCATAGCCGCCAGTGAGCGTGGCGAGATCGCCAGGAATGGCGAACCAGAGATCGGGAGTCAACGGCGGGCCCTGTTGCAAAAGGAGGGCAAGCTTACCTTATACGGTTGGCAAATTTGACTATCTGTCTGAGGTGGCCGGGGACGCCTAGTCGAAATTTGGTGACAAGGCCCACGCTGGTGCCGCGCCTTTTACGGCACGACTGCGAGTACAATTGCTGTACAGCTCAGTTGTGGCCCTCCCTGGCCGCAAAAGGCACAGCACCAGTGCGGGCTGTCGATTGCAGTGAGGGCACCCCTTTTCAAGTTCTGTGAAGGTTTTTCTCGGAAAATTTTAAGAAATCGTTAAACAACTTTCCTCATTTTCTATTTTCGCGGTGCAAGTGCCATTGAATGAAATTTTCTTTTGAATGATGTGTAACATCTTGTTACATTCAGCCTCGACCGCTATCCATTATTGGAGTTTGGACTTGCTGTTCGGCCAACCAACCCTATTTTTTATTAAGAGGATAGATGGACATGGCTACATCAACGCAAGTTTCGTTAACCGGGCTTTCTTATATAGACTCCATTCTGATGGGCAGCAAATGGGATGCGTCTACTCTGGTGTACAGTTTTCCAACATCAGCCAGTCAGTACATTCTCGATCAGAATGGCAACTACAGTACTGATAACGAAGTGGCTCATTGGGATGGTGCTCTGAGCACTGCTGAGCAGCAAGCTGTCCGGAATATTTTGGCTTCAATTTCACAATTCACGAACCTGACGTTCGTGGAGGCAACGAATCCAAGCCAAGCCGACTTGAAATTTGGCCGGGTAAACGATCCAACAGCGCTGGATGGCGCGTGGGCGCATTACCCCGGCAACCTAGAAGTCTCGGGAGATGTGTGGATTAACTCGGCGGTTTATTCTTCGTGGAACGCTGCCGACCTAAAGCCAGGTGGTGATAATTACCAGACGCTCATGCACGAAATTGGCCACGCACTTGGCTTGAAGCACCCATTCCAGGCATATGGTTCGTTTCCAATTGCATCAAATGATGAACGCTACTTGAGTCATACCGTGATGGATTATTACGGGTATGGATATATCCCTGGAAATTCATCAGCGTCAAACGTCGCCCCCTTCGGCTACCAGCGCAACGACATCGCTGCGCTGCAAAGTCTTTATGGTGTGAACGAGACCGTGCGCGGTGGAATAATGACGTCTTACACCGTCGGGCCTGCTGGCAACATGTTTTACTTTGAAACGTATGAGGATTGGTCGCATAGTTTGGAGACTTTAAAGCCAGCGAGCGAGCCCGTGTTTTATATGACCTTATGGGATGGCGGCGGCATGGATGGTCTCAGCCTTAACCAACTATCCCAAGACCAATGGATTGATTTGCGCCCAGGGAAGGGGTCGGTTTTCCTTCACGACCAACAACTTAAATTGAACAATACGCAGTGGGCTGCCAACCTCTACAACCCCTATGGGACACAGTCTGTTATTGAAGGGGTTAATTTGGGTTCTGGTCACAATATCGTCGTTGGCAGTGCGATGAATGATACGATAAACGGAGGTTCTGGAACTGATATATTTGTGGTGGACTCTCTGTTTTCGGAGAATGCGTCTTGGGTGAATCCCAACCATATAACTGTCAACATAGCTAGCACAACAGGACCGGCTGTGCAGTTCAGTCTAACTTCATCCGGATTTACCTATTTCGATATGAGTGGCGGCCTGTATGGTTTTACTGTTGATATTTATGGGCCTCAAGGGCTTGATGGGACGGGGGGTGTTGAAGAAATTTGGTTTCGAGATAAGAAAGTAGTTTTTGACCTTACTGCCAACTACCTGAGCGCAACGGTCGTAGACGCCGCTCTTAGCGAAAAATTCGATAGTGAGTGGTGGTCTTACTTTGCTCCTGGATCAACGACAGACGACGTGCTCGGCTGGCTGGTTTCATAAAAGACCAAAACCTGCATAACTCTGGCTGAAGTGAAAAAGCCCGTCTTTGGGTGGGCTTTTTCATCAAGATCATGTCGTCACGTACTTCTTGTTGCTACGCGATCCAGTGCGAACTCAATGTTGAAAGCTCACCGGCAACAGCTGTGATAACGTCACCCCAATTGCCATTGTTGCTTTGCCGGAACAAGCGCGCTGTGGGATACCAAGGGCTATCAGAACGATCCATCAGCCAGCGCCAGTCAGCAACATGGGGCAGCAGTACCCATACGGGTTTGCCCAGTGCGCCTGCGAGATGAGCGACAGCCGTATCCACCGAAATGACTAGGTCGCAGCGCGTGATAGCCGCCGCCGTGTCGCCAAAATCGCTGATGGCGTCATGGAGGCGTTCGATTGGCAGTCGTGAAAGCTCGGGTAAATCTTGCTCACGATATTCCACCTGCAAGCTGACAAACGTAAGGCCGGGGATGCGCAACCAGGGCGCAAGGCGCTCAAGCGCGAGGGTGCGGTGGCGGCTATCGGGATTGAGCGAGCCGGAAGACCACACTAGCCCAACACGCGGCGTTGCGAGTCGTGGCAGCCGTGCTCCCCACTTGGGCAGCCGCTCGTGTGGAGCCGCCAGATAAGGCACCTGCGCGGGGATGGTGCTGAGCCGCGTACTGCAAGCAAACGGTAAACTCATCAGCCCACATTGCAGATCGAAGGAGGGTAAAGGCTGTCCGGTTTCTATCACAGTGATGCCGTCGACAATGGTGCCGAGCGTGGAATGAAGTGGCTTGGGTAGGTCGAGAATGACATGCGCGGCTTTGGTCTTCACCAGCGGCAGATAACGCAGCATCTGAAGGCTATCGCCCAGGCCCTGTTCGGCGTGTAGCAGTAGCGTTTTGTCTGTGATGATTTCACCACGCCACGGCGGCTGAGTGAACTGCCGCACTTCTCTTGGGACAGCGCCTGGCTGCCAACGCAATTCATAAAGTGCAAGCCCCTTTTCATAGTCGCCAAATCGGAGCAAGGTCATCCCTTTACTATATTGTGGGGCGGGTACACGGGGGTCGAGTGTGCTGGCACGGTCAAAGCATTCCACGGCTTCAGCATGACGCCCGAGCGAATGTAACGCCCCGCCACGCTCATGGTGTGCTTTGGCGAAATTTGGCGCGAGCGCAATCACCCGATCATAGCTCGCCAACTTCTCATCGAAGCGATCGAGCTTGCCTAGTGCCAGGCCGCGGCTACGATGGGCCTGGACAAAATTTGGTGCGAGCGCGATTGCCTGCTCAAAGCTTTGCAGTGCCTCGCTATGCTTGTCCAGTTCGGTCAATACGATGCCATGGTTATGGTGGGCATCGGCGTTGTCTGGCGCGAGCGCGACAGCGTGGTTCAGTCTTTCCAAGGCTTCCGTATAGCGACCGAGCTTACCCAAGGCCATGCCAAGGTTGATGAGCATCCCTGCATTGTGGGAGTCGAGCGCGACGGCGCGCGTGAAACTGGCAAGCGCTTCCTCGTTGCGATTCAGGGCGGCGAGCGCCGCGCCGCGGTTGTTGTGTGCTTGGGTATGGTTGCTTTGGTGGGTGATAACCGTGTCATAGTCGGTAATCGCTTCCAAAAGCCGCCCATTTTGGTGATGGTCAAGCGCGCGTTGGTAAACATGTTGTAACAGCAAAAGATCTTCCTCCGTTCAGTGGACAGCAGCACGCTGCCCATCTTGCCCTATTTGATTGCCGGCTGTACCCGCCAGACAGACTGCGCCGCTTGCCGCCTGGGCCGGCGGCACCTTAACATGCCCGCCATGAAAGCTTCAGTGACTCGCAAGACCTCGGCGCGTATTCCTACCCGGCACGGCGATTTTCAGTTGTGCTATTACACCAACACCTTGGATGACAAAGAGCACCTCGCCATTTGCAGAGGTGATGTGGCCTGTGCTGAAGAGGTGCTGGTGCGCATCCATTCCGAATGTTTCACTGGCGATGTGCTGGGCTCGTTGCGCTGTGATTGCGGCGAGCAATTGGATCGTTCGCTGGCGATGGTGGCAGAGGCGGGCGCTGGCGTGGTGCTTTACCTGCGGCAGGAAGGGCGCGGCATTGGGCTGTTGTCG
>JAIRJU010000144.1 GCA_031260485.1 Pseudomonadales bacterium
TGCTACGGCAGGACAGTGTACGGTTACCGGGATGGAACTAGACCCCACCGCCATTGCCAAAGCCGCCCCCTTTTGTGAGCGGGTGTTGCAGGCCGATTTGAATGCCCCGGATTGGCCGCGTCTGCTTGGTGACAGAACGCGCTTCGATGTGGTGGTTGCTGCGGATGTATTGGAACACCTTTATGACCCGTGGCGAGCGTTACAGCAGATGGTCCCTTTGCTCGATGCGGAAGGCTATATCGTCATTTCTCTGCCGCACGCAGGCCACGCGGCGGTGGTGGCGTGCCTGCTGGATGGCGATTTCGAGTATCGCAACAGTGGGCTTTTGGACCGCACGCATATCCGCTTTTTCGGTCTAAAAAATATCGAAGCCTTGTTCGCGCAAGCTCAGCTTAAAATAATCGAAGTTAGGTATGTCGTCATTGTGCCAGAGGAAACGGATTTGGCTCCGCATTGGGCCGCATTATCGGATACGGCACGCGCCGCCTTGCGTTCGAGCCCTTATGCCAACATCTACCAAGTGGTGCTCAAAGCGGTGCCGCTGGAGCGGGAGGGGGCCACAATAAGCTTGATCCCCGAGCTAGCCCCACAGCCAGTACCGAAGCCAGCGCCAGTGCCAGAACCAGCTCCCTCATTGAAAAGCAGAGTGGGGGCATATTTATCACCGGCAGCCAAAGTCATGATTAGAAAGGGTTTTGGCAGCATCGGCATAAAGCTGTGATGCGTTGCTAGGTTTTTATTTTTTTCATCGTTCAATAATTTCAGGAAATATCCGGCTTCGCCGGAGTGTCTTACTATGTTAAATGCTGTGAATCAGCCTGAAAAAACTGCAATTCCCACCCCGCCACGGTTGATCGCTTTTTATTTGACCCAGTTTCATCCAACCCCAGAGAATGACCGTTGGTGGGGCAAAGGATTTACCGAGTGGACCAATGTCACCAAGGCAAAGCCTTTGTTTGACGGGCATTGGCAGCCGCATTTGCCGGCGGATTTTGGCTTTTATGATCTGCGCGTGCGGGAAACCCGCCACGATCAGATCAAGGTGGCCAAGGAATATGGAATTGATGGTTTTTGCTATCACTACTATTGGTTTTCCGGCGAGCGCTTGCTTAACCGCCCCTTGGACGACATGTTGGCGGATCCGCAAAGCGACATGCCATTTTGTTTGTGCTGGGCCAATGAAAACTGGACGCGCCGGTGGGATGCCGCCGAACATGAGATATTGATAGCGCAAAAATACCTGCCAGATGATGATCTCAATTTCATAAAATCGCTGATCCCCTTGTTTCAGGATGCGCGCTATATTCGCGTCGATAGCAAGCCGTTTTTGATTGTCTACCGCCCACAACACTTGCCTGATGCCAAGCAGACTTTGCAAATCTGGCGCGAGTATTGCCGCTCTCTTGGGTTGGGCGAACTGCATCTGTGTGCAGCGTTGACGCATAATAATGAAGATTATCTACAGTATGGTTTCGATAGCGGCGTGGAATTTCCTCCGCATAATTTGCGATCACAAAATCATAACGATCAACTGAGCTTCTATGAAGTTTTCAAGGGAAATGTGCTTAAATTTTCGACAATAGCCGAATCGTATTTGAACCGGGTCTATGCCAATCCTCGTGTGTTCAAGACGGTATTTCCGTCATGGGATAATACGGCACGTACCAAGGAGCGGGCGCTGGTGGTGTTGGATGGCGTGCCTGAAAACTATGAGCGATGGTTGTCTGCCACGATTGATCTTGCCATGAAGGCGCAAGGCGCGGATGACAAACTGGTCTTCATCAATGCCTGGAACGAATGGGCCGAAGGTTGCCACCTCGAACCAGATCGTCGCTATGGCCGCGCATTTTTGGAAGCAACCTTGAACGCCAAGCGCGGCTTGCGCCGCTTCAGCGACTTCACGCACACGGCGTTACCACAGGCAAAAAAGGAGGGTGCTATGGTGCCGCGCCGCTTCTGGCCGGAGCTTGTGCAGCTTCTGCGGTACCATTTCTGGATTCATTTCGGCGGTTTCAAACTTGTCATCAATCGCGTGCCATGGCTGCGTAATTTGTTGTTGCCAATCGTGCGAACGATAAGAAAGTTAATCAGTAAATTGTAGGTAGTCGCAGCAGTATTAAGGCATCCTCTTTTTTAATTATCGGAGTTGTTTTGGAAATTCTTCTCGTTCCCTGCGAAGCCAGCGCGAGTCTGCCGGGCTCGCGCATATTGGTGCTTGCGCCGCATCCCGATGACGAAGTGTTTGGCTGCGGCGGCGCGCTGGCGCGCCATGTGGCGCAGGGCGCCGCGCTAACGGTGGTGATCGTTACGGATGGCGCTTACGGTGTGGCCGAAGAGCAAGCGAACGCCGTGCGCGCCATGCGCCAGCAAGAAAGCCGTGTCGCGGCCGCGGTGCTGGGCTATGGCGAGCCGCGCTTTCTGGGCTTGCCTGATCGCGGCCTGCACTACGGCGAGGCGCTGATCGGCATCGTGCAAGGCTTGCTCGATGAAACACAGGCCGATCTCGTCTATGCGCCCTCGCTGCACGAAATGCACCCCGATCACCGCAGTCTCGCCATGGCCACCTTGGAAGCGGTACGCCGCGCGGGCGGCGAGCGCAGGCTGGCGTTTTATGAAGTGGGCATTCCGCTGACGCCGAGTCATCTCATCGACATCACGCCAGTCTTGGCACGTAAGGCGGAGGCGGTGGCGTGTTTTCCTTCGCAACTGTTGCAACAGCGTTATGACCAGCATATCGCCGCGCTCAATCGTTACCGCACCTACACGTTGCCGCCTGAAATCGTCGCCGCCGAAGCCTTCGAGGTAATCGAAGCGCACACCTTGGCGCATAACCCGCTGAGCCCCTATCGCAGCGAGTATCAAAAACAGCGCGCGCTGGGCTTGCCCATGGCCAGCGTGGATCTGCCATTGGTGAGTGTATTGGTGCGCAGCATGGATCGTGACGCGCTGGCGCAGGCGCTGGATTCGGTGGCGCTGCAAACCTATTCCAATATCGAAGTGGTGGTAGTCAACGCCAGCGGCCAGGCGCATCGCGCCTTGGGAGAGTGGTGCGGGCGTTTTCCGCTGCGGCTGATCGAACCCGGCGTACCGCTCAATCGCAGCGCTGCCGCCAACGCGGCGCTCGATGCGGCGCGCGGGGAATTGTTGGTGTTTCTCGATGATGACGACTACTACCTGCCGAGCCACATTGCCGCGCTCAAGGCGGGGCTCGACGCGGCGGGCCTTGCGACCATCGCCGTCTACGCGGGTGTCAGTTGCGTCGATGCGCAGGGCGTGGAGGTGCGGCGTTATCAGCGCGATTTTGACCGCCTTACGTTCGCAATAGAAAATTTCATTCCAATACACGCGGTGCTGTTTCGCCGCAGGGCGCTCGAACGCGGCGCGCGCTTCGATGAACAGCAGACGCATTGCGAAGACTGGGATTTTTGGCTGCAAGTGCAGGACCACGGCGCGTTTCGCCTCGTGCCTGAGCTTGGTGCTCTCTATCGTGTCGGCGCGGGTGAAGGCTCGGACTTGTGGGACAACGTGGATCTGGCGCGTCCGGCAATGTTGCGGGTGTACCGCAAGCGTCTGCCAACGTGGAGCGATGCTCAGCTTTGGCATTGGTACGAGTTGACGCGCTATAAGCCGCTGTATGAACAAATACATGACGAGTTGGTAAGCGCCAAGCAGCACGCTGCTGTGCTGGAGCACGAGCGGAATCAGGCGCAGCAGCAGTTCGCCGCTGAGCAGGATCACGTTGCGGCTTTGCAGGAGCATCGCGAGGCGTTGCAGGCGCATCTGGCGGCGCTACAGGAGCATCTGCAAGCCAGCGAAACAGCGTTCGCTGCCAACATCGCCGAGCGTGATGCCTACATCGCTGCGCTGCTGGGTTCCACTAGCTGGAAGCTTACCGCGCCGCTGCGCAAGGTAATGGCGCTGTTGCGCGGCGCACCGAAGCATCCGCAGTAAGTGTCTGCATTTACGCTGACAAACCTTGCTTCCACCAAAAGGCGCAGCCCTTGTAAAAGAGGGCCGGCTAGCCCTCAACCGACAGCAAATGCACGCTCAATACTTCGCCGATGAAATCCAGGAACAGCGTGTCGAGCGTGCTGTTGAAATGACTCGCTTGGGTACTGCCGATCAAGAGCAATGGTTGGCCGTAGGTGTGGCGGAACCGGGAGGTTTCGCTCAGATGCAGCGGCACCACGGCGGCAGAGACGATCGGTGCGCTCTGTTTGGGAAACAGTAATGATTGCTGCACCGGGTTGAGGCTGCCGCACCAGGTGCGCTGTTTTTCGTGGAATTCGCCGAACGCGGTGCGCAGAGCGGTGGGTGGAATCGTGAGCAGCGCGCCGGCATCACCGCGTTCGGTGACGAAAGCCAGCGTGGCGGCGCTGGCGTCGAAGTTGCCGCGGATGCGTTCACCGATGGTGCCGAGCAACTGCGCCAGCGTGCGGCAGCGCAAGAGATCGAGAATTACCAGGCGGGTTTTCTCGAACAGCGCGTCATTGATCTTGGCGTTGCCCACGATGTCGTTGAACTGTTCATCCATTGCGTATTGGCGCTGGCGGTACACCGCTACCTGGCGTTCGAGCAGCGAAACCGCGCGGCCGCTTTCATGCGGAATTTTCAGCTCGCGCAAGAGATCGCCGTGCTCGAGAAAGAAATCGGGATGCTGGCGCAGATATTGTGCCACCGCAGCAGCCGTGATTGGCGCTACCTCTGGCGTGATGGCTTCTTGTGCTTGGGTCATGAGTGCAAGCGTCCTTCATAGACGGTGGTGGCGGGGCCGCTCATCCATACCGAGTGGCTTTCGCCTTGCCAAGTGAAGCGTAGTGACATATCAATGACTCATTCCAAAATCGATTCCAGCGCCAGTTGATCGGCATAGGTTTCGCGGCGGCGTACCAAGGTGTGCTTGGCGCCATCCACCATCACTTCGGCGGCACGGTTGCGGGTGTTGTAATTGGAACTCATGGCAAAACAATAAGCCCCTGCCGAACGGACGGCCAGCACGTCGCCTGCCGCGAGCGCTAAAAGGCGATTACGGCCAAGAAAGTCGGCGGATTCGCATACCGGGCCCACCAGATCCCAAGGCAGTACTTCACGTGTGGCGGGCGCTTGCACCACGGGCACGATGTCCATCACCGCCTGATACAACGCAGGGCGGATGATGTCGTTCATGGCGCCGTCGAGGATGGCGAAATTTTTGCTCGCGGTGGGCTTGAGGTACTCCACCGTGCTCAGCATCACGCCCGCATTGGCCACGATGGAGCGGCCCGGCTCGAACACCAGGGTGAGATTGCGCGATCCGATTTTTTGCAGCACGGCGTCAATGTAGGCGTGTGGCTCGGGCGGTGTTTCCTCTTGATAGCGCACGCCGAGACCACCGCCAAGATCGAGATGGCGAATGGCGATGCCGCGCGCGGCGAGACGATCGATCAGGAGCAGCAAGCGGTCGAGTGCATCGAGGAATGGCGCCAGCGTGGTCAATTGCGAACCGATGTGGCAGTCCACGCCGATCACGTCGATGCTAGGCAGTGTGCTGGCTTTCACGTAAAAGGCTTCGGCCTCTTCGATGGCGATGCCGAATTTGTTGTCTTTGAGGCCGGTGGAAATATAAGGATGCGTTTGCGCATCGACATCGGGATTCACCCGCAGCGAAATACGCGCCACTTTATCCATGTGTTCGGCCACGGCGGAGAGCCGTTCGAGTTCGGGCAGCGATTCCACGTTGAAACAATGAATGCCCGCCTCCAGCGCCTGCTGCATTTCTTCCACGCGCTTGCCGACGCCGGAAAAGAGTATCTTGTCAGGATCGCCACCAGCCTCTAGCACGCGCGTCAACTCGCCACCGGACACGATGTCGAAACCCGCGCCCATACGCGCCAGCACATTCAATACCGCCAGGTTGGCATTGGCTTTGACTGCGTAACAGATCAGATGCGCGCGGCCCGCGAGCGGCGCTTGATAGGCGCGTAAACGCTCTTCCAGCGCGGCCCGCGAATAGACGAAGCACGGCGTGCCGTAGGTGGCGGCGATCAGGCTGAGCGGCACGTCTTCGGCGTGCAGTTGGTGGTTGCGGTACGTAAAGGCTTGCATAGATAAACAGTGTTTAGCGGGTGGAGGAACTGGCTGGGGGCGGTGGCACCAAAGGCCCTTTCTGACCACAGCCACTGAGGCAGAGACAGCAGAAAAACAACACGAATGCTAGGGTTTTCATGGCGGCACTGTGGCGGAAAAGCGGCAATTATACCGGTACTGGGCGCCACCGACAGGCCCAGTTCCCTGGATGCGGCGCATTTGTTAAGGTGCGTGGCTCATGTAAATCGAAACAGGACTAGCCATGACCGACGCCGAGTTCCTTGCGCTGTATCACGCCACGCTGAGCGACATCGAAACCCTGGTGGAAGACGCCATCACTGAGCACGACGCCGAGATTGATTACGAATCCGGCAACGACATGCTCACGCTCAGCTTCCGCACCGGCACGGTGGCGATCATCAGCCGCCAGAGCGCGGTGCATCAATTATGGCTGGCGGCGCGCTCGGGCGGTTTTCATTTCGAGTGGGACGAAGCACAAGAACAGTGGCTGTGTACGCTCAACGGCCAGACGCTGCAAGACATGCTCAGTGAGGTATGCTTGGAACAGGGCGGGGTGCGCGTTCGTTTCAATTGAGCCCTATAATGCGCGGCTTTTTCCTTAGACATCCCCACCATGCTGACCCTGCAAAACCTCACGCTCTATCAGGGCTCCACCCCACTCATCCGCGATAGCTCCCTCGCCATCTACCAAGGGCAGAAAGTGGGCGTGATCGGCCGCAACGGCTGCGGCAAGTCCACCTTGTTTCGCCTCTTGATGGGGGAACTCATGCCCGACGGCGGCGAAGTGCTGATGCCTGAACGCTTGGAACGGGCGCAAATGAAACAGGAAACCGCCGCTGTCAGCCGCAGCGCGCTCGACTACGTGCTCGACGGCCATCTGCGTTTTCGTGAGGTACAAGCCGCGCTTGAGCAGGCAGAAATCAGCGACGATCACACCGCCATGGCGCACGCGCTGGCCGAGTTCGACGAACTCGACGGCTACGCGCTTCCCAATCGCGCCGAACAGCTTTTGAGTGGGCTTGGCTTCGCCGTGGAAGAGTTCAGCAAGCCCGTGGCCGCGTTTTCCGGCGGTTGGCGTATTCGTCTCAACCTGGCGCAGGCGCTGATGCAGCCCTCACAACTGCTGCTGCTCGACGAGCCCACCAACCATCTCGATCTCGAAGCCACGCTGTGGCTGCGGCAATGGTTGCTGCGTTACGCCGGCACGGTACTGCTCATTTCACACGATCGGCAATTTCTCGACGAAGTGGTGGACAACATCATCAGCTTTGAAAATCTCAAGCTCGTTACCTACCGCGGCAATTACTCTGCCTATGAAAGGCAGAAAGCCGAACGCCTGGCGCAGCAACAAGCGGCGTATGAGAAACAGCAGGAGCGTAAGGCACACATCGAAGATTTCGTGCGGCGTTTTCGTGCCAAGGCCACCAAGGCCCGTCAGGCACAAAGCCGCATGAAGGAATTGCAACGCATGGTGGAAATCGAACCGGCGCATGTTGACTCTCCGTTCCAATTTCGTTTCCGCGAGGCTAAGCGCAATCCCGATGTGGTGCTCACCTGCGAAAATCTGGCGGTAGGCTATGATGCCGCCAAACCGCTCTTCGGCCAGTTCAACTACACCGTGCTTGGCGGTGCTCGCATCGGCCTGCTCGGCCCCAACGGCCAGGGCAAATCCACGCTGCTCAAAACGCTCGCGCATCAATTGCCAAATCTTGACGGCGAGCTGCATGAATCTGAGCATTTGGTGTTGGGCTACTGCGCGCAGGAGCAAACCGATGTCCTGGATCTGGACGCCACGCCGCTGCAACTGATACAGCGCCTCGATCCCCGCGTACCTGAGCAGGATTTGCGTAATTTCCTCGGCTCTTTCGCCTTCCGCGGAGAGCAGGTGGATACCGTGATCCGTCCTTTCTCCGGCGGCGAAAAATCGCGCCTCGCGCTCGCGCTGGTGGCTTGGCAACGCCCTAACCTGTTGCTGATGGACGAACCCACCAACCATCTCGATCTTGAAATGGTCCACGCGCTCACCCGCGCCTTGCAGGAATACGACGGCGCGCTGATTCTGGTTTCGCACGACCGGCACTTGCTGAACAACACCGTCGATCAATTCTTATTGGTACGCAATGGCAAGGTGGAAATATTCGACGGCTCGCTGGAAGACTACGAACAACTCATCGTCGATTCGCGTTCCAATCAAAGCAAACCCAGCAAGAGCCAGACGAACGCGCAAAGCAGCGTGGATAAAAAAGAGCAACGCCAGCAATCCGCGCAACGCCGCGAACAACTCAAGCCGCTGCGCGAAAAACTCAAGAAACTCGAACAGCAGTTGGATAAAGACCACAAGCGCCTCAAGGCGCTCGAAGAACAACTCAGCGATGCCAGCCTCTACGACGACGCCCACAAAGCCAGGCTCGCCAAATTGCTGCAAGAGCAAGGCGATCTGAAGCGGCGCGTGGCGGAAACCGAGGAACAATGGCTGCATGACAGCCATGTGCTGGAGCAAATGAGTGAGCAGTGACTCACAGAATCCTGAAGCGGCGCCCGTCGGGTAAGCGGTAGCGCGAAAAGTCGCGCACATCCTGCGTCATGATGGTGGTGACGCCAGTTTCCTCGGCGAGCCATACCAGCGAGGCATCGGCCAAATCCATCTCGGTGCGTGGGCGCTCGGTGTAGCGTTGCATCAAGGGCACGAAGTCGAGCAAGGACTGTTGATCGAAGGGGAATATGACGACCCCTCTGCGGCCCAGCCAACTCAGCAAGCCAAAGCGATTGGGGGGCGGCACCAGATAGCTGGCTTCGACCACGCAGGGCCAAGTGGTGGACAGCACCCACCGCTCCAGCGCGGCCAGTTGCAATAGCTCCTGATAACGCTCCGCCGCAGGCTCATTGATGCCAAAAACCGCCACCATGGCGCTGGCGTCAACTAGCGCCGAGGCCATGCTTGTCTCTGAGTTTGGCGATGAGATCGGCGCGGGAGCGCTCGGAGTCATAAGACAGCGCATGTTCGGCGACAAAGGCTTGGGCCAAGCTGGCGCTGCGCGAATCTTGCGCCATTTCTGCCTTCGCCTGAAGCATCAGGGCATAAGGATCCCTATCCCCCAGCGCACGCTCCACCGCATGGATGATGAACTGTGATTTGGTGATGCCCTGATGCTGGGCGGCCAGGGTCAAGCGCTTTTCCAGCAAGGCATCTATGCGAACAGATACGGCCATGACACTTCTCGGGTGAATAGACAGTATTACAGTATCACAAGCTTGGGCTGTTGGGTACCTCCTTGTTATTTGTCAATTACAACAGCGCTCTCGCCCTGGCAATGGCCGCGCGTACCTGCGTGGGCGCGGTGCCGCCGATGTGATTGCGAGCGTTGACGGAGCCTTCGAGACTCAGCACCTGATACACGTCGTCATTGATCATCGGGCTGAATTGGCGCAGTTCGATGAGTGTGAGCTGGCTGAGGTCGCGGCCTTCCTTGATACCGAAGGCGACGCTTTTGCCGACCACTTCGTGCGCGTCGCGGAACGGCAAGCCTTTTTTGACCAAATAGTCAGCCAAGTCGGTGGCGGTGGCGTAACCGCGGGCGGCGGCTTCATACATCTTGGCTTTTTTGGGTTTGATGGCGGGCACCATGTCGGCGTAAGCCTTGAGGCAATCGCGCACGGTGTCGAGCGTGTCGAACAGCGGTTCTTTGTCTTCCTGGTTGTCTTTGTTGTAGGCGAGCGGCTGGCCTTTCATCAGCATCAAGAGGCTCACCAGATGGCCGGTGACGCGGCCGCTTTTGCCACGCACGAGTTCGGGCACGTCGGGATGTTTCTTCTGCGGCATGATTGAGGAGCCGGTGCAGAAGCGGTCGGGCAAGTCGATGAAGTCGAATTGCGAGGAGGTCCATAGCACCAGTTCTTCGGAGAAGCGCGAAAGGTGGGTCATGATGAGGCTGGCCGCGGCGCAGAGTTCGATGGCGAAGTCGCGGTCGCTGACGGAATCGAGCGAATTTTCCGTGGGTTTGTCGAAGCCGAGCAGGGCGGCGGTCAGCGCGCGGTCGATGGGATAGGTGGTGCCGGCCAGCGCGGCGGCGCCGAGCGGGCAGAGGTTCAGGCGCTTGCGGCAATCGGAGAGGCGGCCATGATCGCGTTGTAGCATTTCAAACCAGGCCATCAGGTGGTGGCCGAAGGTGACGGGTTGTGCGGTTTGCAAGTGGGTGAAGCCGGGCATGATGGTGCCTGCTTCGCGTTCGGCCACGTCGAGAATGCCGATTTGCAGGCGGCGGATTTCACTGCACAGTACGTCGATTTCGTCGCGTACATAAAGGCGGATGTCGGTGGCAACTTGGTCGTTGCGCGAGCGGCCCGTGTGCAGTTTTTTGCCGGTGAGGCCGATGCGGTCGGTGAGGCGGCTTTCGATGTTCATGTGCACGTCTTCGAGTTTGACCGACCAAACGAAAGCGCCCGCATCGCACTCAGCCTTGATGGCGTTCAGGCCATCGATGATCCGTTGGCGCTCGTCGGCGCTCAGGATGCCGGCTTTTTCCAGCATGGTGGCGTGGGCGATGGAGCCGCGAATGTCGGCGGTGTACATGCGCTGGTCGAAACCGACCGAGGCGGTGAAACGTTCGACGAAGGCATCGGTGGGCTCGGAAAAGCGCCCACCCCAGGGTTTGTCCTGACTCATGGTGATCTCATGTAAGATGATAGAGTAAAAGAAAAGACGGCACTGCCGCGGGTGCAAAGGGGCGTAATTATAGCAAGGGAGGCGAGCAGGCAGGTGGCGCAAGTCTAAACTGCCTCCCCAAAAGTATTAGGAATAGTGGGTAGTTGTGCCGGCTAACCGGGGAGTATTCAGTTTGAATAGGGATTCACAAAAATCTGAGTAAGAGAGGTTGTTTATGTCTTTCAGGCTGTTATTGGGGGTGGTTTGTTCTGTGGCCGTGAGTACGGCGCAGGCGGCTCAATTCGATGCGGCGGCTGCCTTTGGGGCGCGGCCCAGCACCTACGCTATGAGTATGTCGCCGGATGGCAGCCGTGTGGCTTTTATCGAGCCTACATCGGGACAGGGGGCGGTACTTTATGTCGCGGGAGTGGAGGAGGGTGCCGCAGCCCAGCAAGTGATTGCGGTCAATGGCGAGAGTCAGCGGCTGTCGAGCTGCTCTTGGGTTGCGTCCGATAGGTTGGCCTGCGAGCTTTTCGTGGTTGTCAAGGATCCGTCACTGGGCCTGCTACCGATGTCCCGGCTGGTGGGGATCAATGCTGATGGTAGCAACGTCCAGCTCCTGAGCACCGAGGAAAATAGGTACAGCCGGGGTTTGCAGTTGAACGGCGGCAGCATTCTCGACTGGCTGCCCGACGAAAATGGCGTGGTGTTGATGCAGCGCAGGTACCTGCCTGACGATCATACCGGGTCACGGCTGGGCAGCACCAAAGAAGGGTTTGGCGTAGACCGGCTTGATACTCGCACACGCCAGGTGTCTACGGTGGAGCGTCCCGATGACAAGGCCGCCGAGTACCTTACCGATGGGTATGGCGCTGTGCGTGTCATGGGGGTGCGTGAGATTGGCCGTGGGGGGTATGACACAGGCGTGATCCATTACCGCTACCGGCTACCCAACTCGCGTGACTGGAAGCCCCTGGGTGATTTTGACACCGTGCGCAACGAGGGGCTGAATCCTTATGCTGTCGATCGTGACCTGAATGTCGTGTATGGGTTGAAGAAAAAAGACGGTCGCACTGCGCTTTATACGGTAAAGCTGGATGGTTCCTTGCAGGAAGAACTGGTGTACGCGCGCCCCGATGTTGATATCAATGGCGTATTCCGTATTGGACGGCGGCAGCGGGTGGTGGCAGCGGCCTATACGACGGACCGGGGACAGCTTGAGTATCTGTCGCAGGATTTCCAGCAGATGATGACCTCGTTGCACAAAGCCATTCCTAATATGGCGCTGAACATTGTCGATGTGAGCACGGACGAGAATAAGGTACTGCTTTTTGCCGGTAGCGACACAGATCCTGGCGTTTATTACATTCTGGATCGCAAGGCGAACCAACTTCGCACCTTTCTGGTAGCGCGCGCTCCACTGGAAGGCGTGACGCTGGCCACCATGAAACCTATCTCGTATCCGGCGGCGGATGGCACGTTGATTCCGGGTTATCTCACCCTGCCTCCCGGCCGCGAAAATGCCAAAGGTTTGCCAGCGATCGTGTTACCTCATGGCGGGCCAAGTTCGCGTGACCAGTGGGGTTTCGGCTGGTTGTCACAGTTTTTCGCCAACCGTGGTTTTGTGGTGTTGCAGCCGAATTTTCGTGGTTCGGCGGGTTATGGCGATGACTGGTTTCTACAAAATGGTTTTCAGTCCTGGAAAATCGCCATCGGCGATGTGCTGGATGCGGGGCGCTGGTTGATTCAGTCAGGCTATGCCGATCCAAACAAATTGGGTGTGTTTGGGTGGTCGTATGGCGGCTACGCTGCCTTGCAGTCGGCGGTGGTGGACACCAACCTCTTCAAGGCCGTCGTGGCCGTTGCGCCGGTGACTGATCTGGCGGCCTTGAGGGAGGAAGCGCAGCACTGGTCGAGGGTGGACGCCAACCTCTTCAAGGCCGTCGTGGCTGTTGCGCCGGTGACTGATCTGGCGGTCTTGAAGGAGGAAGCGCAGCACTGGTCGAATTACAAACTGGTCCTGCAAACCATTGGTGATGGTCCCCATGTCAAGGAAGGCTCGCCAGCCCAGCGTGCGGGTGAAATCAAGGTGCCTGTATTGCTCTTCCACGGCGGGCGAGATGTCAATGTGGACATCAATGAGTCTCAGCTGATGGATCGGCGGCTGCGGGAGGCGGGTGGCAGCAGTGAGTTGGTGACCTGGGATAACCTTGACCATCAACTGGAAGATTCTGCCGCGCGCGCCTTGATGTTGAGCCGCAGCGAAGCCTTCCTGCTCAAGGCTTTTGGTCTGTAGTAAGTGGTTTTTCTACAACTTGCTCAACTTCAAGCCTGCCTTCACCACATGATCGCCTTGCACTTCGCGCGCTACCAGCAAGATGGTGCCGAGATCGAGACGATCGCCCACCACGGGGTGGCCGCGGCTGGCGAGCGAGAAGCAATCGGCCAGGGTTTGTTCGGGGTCGAGCTGACCCAGGTTGACGCCATACAGAAGCTGCACGTCACGCAGGCGAGCGTTGCCGTTCATGGTGAAATCACCGAAGAAGCGGCGGTCGGTGAGGCGTTCGGGCGGTTCTTCCCAGCCGAGGATGCGGCCCACGTCGCCAACATGACGCTCCTGCGCCAGTACCGCCACGACATCGCCTTCGTGCACGAAGAGGCCCCGGCGCCGCTCGAACAGCACACCGTCGCGGAAAAATGCCACGACGCGCGAAGGATCGGGCAAGTAGATATCGGTGATCTCACGCGCTTCCTGCCAGCGCTTGCCTTTCAGGGGAAACAGCAGCAGTTCGTGTTCGCCAGCGGCGGGCAGTTGCAGCGGTACGCGCAGTTCCGGCTCCGGCTTGGGCGGCACCTCCAGCTTCAGCCAGCGCGCCAGTGGCGCCAGCGTGCTGCCTTGCAAGATCATGCTCACCAGCACCACCACGAAAGTGACATGAAAAATGATGGGCGCCGCTTCCACGCCCGCCATCAGCGGAAAAATCGCCAGCACCACCGGCACCGCGCCGCGCAGGCCCACCCAGGCCATGAACACGCGCTCGCGCTGGACAAAGCCGAAAGGCAACAGTGAACAGAGGGTCGCCAGGGGCCGCGCCAGCAGAATCAATACCACCGAGATGAGCAGCGCCTGAGGCAAGGTGGAAAGCAGGTCCGATGGCGTGACCAACCGGCCCAGCAACAAAAACATGATGATCTGCGCCAGCCAGGCCAGGCCGTCGTGAATCTGCAAAATGCTGCTCCAATGCGGGTTGCGGCGGCTGGCCAGCACCACGCCCATCAGATAGATGGCGAGAAAGCCGCTGCCTTCGATCAAGTTGGTAACGCCGAACAGCACTAGCCCGATCGAGCCGACCAACAACGGGTACATGGCGGAAACCAATTCCACCTTGCGCAACAGAAACGCCACCAACAGGCCGCCGCCCACGCCAGCGGCCGCACCGATGCTCATTTCCCAGATCAGCATCAAAAAACCTTCCCACACGGAGGAATCGGGTTGCTGGATGAGGTGAATCATCATCAACGTGAGGAAGATCGCCATGGGGTCGTTGCTGCCGGATTCGATTTCCAGTGTGGCGCGTACCCGCTCGTTGAGGCTGAGGCCGCTGCCTTGCAGCAGCGAGAACACCACCGCGGCGTCGGTGGACGATACGATGGCGCCGAGCAAAAGACCCGCCAGCAGCGGCAAATGCAGAATCCAGGCCGCCGCCACCCCCACGATGGACGCGGTGATCATCACTCCCGCGGTGGCGAGCGCCAGCGCGGGTTTAAGGCCCACACGAAACAGCGACAAGTGCGTGCGCATACCGCCATCGAGCAGAATGATCGCCAACGCCAAGTTGCTCACCGCGAAGGAGAGGTTCACGTTGTTGAACACGATGTGCCCTGGGCCGTCATTGCCGGCGAGCATCCCGATGGCGAGGAAGAACAGCAGCACCGGCATCCCCAGGCGTGATGACAGGGGGCTGACCAGAATGCCTGCCGCGACCAGCGCCGCCCCTATCGACAAAGCCAGCAAAAATGCGGTGTTGTAATCCAAAAGCATTCCGATATCCGTGTAGGTTTATATCCCGCAATCGTAACAAAGGCGGGGCGCTATGCCACGGTGTAAAGCGTTGCGGAGAAAGATTCACAGGGGCGGCGTGAATGGCGTTGCTCCAGCGGTGGCGTACAATGCGCAGCATCTCCACCATGTCGCTAAACTAGACCGTTTCCATGTCCGCTTCCCCCCTGCGTATCGCCACCCGCGAAAGCCCTCTGGCCCTGTGGCAGGCCAATTACGTCAAGGCCGCGCTGGAGCGCGCGCATCCTGGCCTTGCTGTCGCCTTGGTGCCGATGACCACGCGCGGCGACCAGATTCTCGATTCGCCGCTCTCGCGCATCGGCGGCAAGGGGCTTTTCATCAAGGAACTGGAAGTCGCGCTACTGGAAAAGCGTGCCGACATCGCCGTGCACTCGATGAAAGACGTGCCGATGGAGTTCCCCGCAGGTCTTGGCCTCGCCGCCATCTGCGTGCGTGAAGACTGCCGCGATGCCTTCGTCTCCAACCGCTACGCCACGCTCGATGACTTGCCGCAAGGCGCCGTGGTGGGCAGTTCCAGCCTGCGCCGCCAGTGCCAGTTGCGTGCGCGGCGGCCTGATTTGCGGATCCGCGATCTGCGCGGCAATGTTGGCACGCGCCTGGGGAAGCTCGATGCGGGTGACTACGACGCCATCATTTTGGCGGGCGCTGGCCTGATCAGGCTGGGCTTGGTGGAACGCATCCGCGCGTTCTTGCCGCCCGAACTCAGCCTGCCCGCTGGCGGGCAGGGCGCGGTGGGCATCGAGTGCCGGCTCGACGACGCCCCGATCCGTGCACTGCTCGCGCCGCTGCACCACGAGCCCACCGCGCTCTGCGTGCGCGCCGAACGCGCCATGAATGCGCGCCTGCAAGGTGGCTGCCAAGTGCCGATCGCGGCGCTCGCGCTGCTCGATGGCGGCCAACTGCATCTGCGCGGCTTGGTCGGCAGCGTGGACGGCTCGCGCATCCTGCGCAGTCAGATCAGCGGCGCCGCACATCTGCCCGAGGAGCTTGGCGATACCCTGGCCGAAGACTTGTTGCGCCAAGGCGCCTCCGCCATTCTTGAGGCGCTGTAAGTGGACGCGCCGTCGTTGCAAGCCCAGCAGCCGCTCGCGGGACATACGCTGTGGCTCACGCGCCCCGCGCAACAGGCAATGGCCTTGCAAGCGGCGCTCGAAGCCCAGGGGGCGCGGGTGTTTTGCCTGCCGCTGCTCGACATCGTGGCGCTCCCGCCAGAGCGCGAGGCGCTACAGCATCTGCAAAACCTCGACCACTACGACATTGTGATCTACATCAGCGGCAATGCCGCGCGGCTTGGGCTGGAGCGCATCCTCGAGTGGTGGCCGCAATACCCGGCGGGCCTGCTCAATGTGGCGGCGGGCACGGGCACGGCGGCGGTGCTGCAGGAGCGGGGGCTCGAGGTTTGCTATCCCACCGAACGCATGGATAGTGAAGGAATGCTCGCCTTGCCCGAGTTACGCGACATCCAGGGCAAGCGTGCCTTGATCGTGCGCGGAGTGGGAGGGCGCGAAGTGCTGGCGGAGGGCCTGCGCGCACGCGGTTGCCGCGTCGATTACGTGGAACTCTATGCGCGTGTTGCGCCGCGCCATACACCTGACTATCTTGCGCATTGCCTTGCAACCTTGCCGCCCGACGCGCTGGTCATCAGCAGTATGGACGCCATGGACAACCTGAAGGCGTTGTTTCTGACGCTGGAGGCATGGCGAGAGCTGCCGCTGTTCGTGGCGTCGGCGCGCTTGCACACCCATGCGCTGCAACTCGGGTTTCAGCGTGTGCGCCGTCTCGATAGCGCCAGCGACGCCGCTATAATTGCGGGCCTTGGCGCCGCGTTTGCCTAGAGCAATAACTAAAGAAATCGACATTTTTCGATCCACGACTATTCGATCCACGATTACCCGATCCACGACTACCCGACTCACCCCCGAGAGACCACCCTACTATGAAGAGCTTATTTATTTCCGTGCTGGTGGCGTTGGTGATCGGTGCCGGCGCTGCGTTTCTGCTCGACATCGATCCCGACCCCGGCTACATCCTGGTGGATTCCCACGGCTGGACCATGCAGGCCACGCCGATGGCGGTGGCGCTGGGCTTTGTTGCCGTTTGCCTCTTGCTGGTCGCGGCCATCTGGCTGCTGCGCATCATCAATCCGCTCAAACTGCTGTTCACGACGCAGCGCGATGCGGAAGCTGCCACTGCCACGGGATTGGAACACTTGCTGCTTGGCCGCTGGCAGGAAGGGTATCGCTGCCTGGTGGAATATGCGGAAAAAGTAAATAACCCAGTGGTCAATTATCTCGGCGGCGCTATCGCCGCGCACGAACGCGGCGACATGCTGGGCCGCAACTTCTGTCTCGATCGCGCCGCCAAGCGCGCGGACGGCGACGATCAAGGCATCCGCGCGCTGCGCGCCTGGTTCGACACGCGCGATGGCGACATCAAAAAAGGGCTGACGCTGTTTCTCGATTTGAAGCGTCAGATACCCGAAGATCCGTTCATCCTGCGCAACATCAAAGACTGCTATCTCAAGCTTTCCGATTGGAAAGGCTTGCATGAACTGTTGCCGCTGCTGGAAAAGCACAAGCTCGTCGCCGCGGAAGAGTTGCACGCCATGCGGCTGCGCGTGGAACGGCAGCGCCTCATGCAGGCCAGCGCGCAAAGTACGCAAGCGCTACAACTGGCGTGGCAGCAAGTACCCAAGCCGCTCAAGACAGAGCACGAGCTGGTGGGGTTCTATCTCAAGTGTTTGGTGCAGCGCGGCGACGATATGGACGCCGGCGCGCAGATCAGGTTGCAACTCAAGCAACGCTGGGATGACGACCTCGTGGCCCTGCTCGGCCATGCGCAGGACACCAATCCGAAACAACTGCTGCTGTTTCTGGAAGAGCAGATGAAGGCGCGCCCTCACAATCCGATTCTGTTGCTCACACTGGGTCGCGTGAGCCTGCGCAATCAACTCTGGGACAAGGCGCGCGACTACTTCGAGATGGCGCTACGCCTCTCTGCTTCGGACGCCATGACGGCGGAAATCAGCGCCGAACTTGCGCGGCTTTTGGAACGATTAGGCCAAACAGAACAAAGTCTTGCGCATTACCATAGCGCCATGCAGCTTTTGCTGAAGCAGTTGCCGCCGCTGCCGCTGCCGGAGCAACAAGCGCAGCAGCGCTTGCAGCAACTGCCGCTGGAAGGGCAGCCATTGCCGGAGCAAGCGCCTGCGCAGCAATTGTCACAACTGCCCGAGCAACCATCCGATCAAGGCGCTCCGCCCGATCAAGGCACTCCGCAGGCGAGTGTTTGAACGCTTTAATGAAAGAGGAACTTGTCATGAAACATTTTGCCCTTGCTGTTCTGAGTCTGTCGGCGCTGGTTTGTGCGGGCGCGCAGGCCCAGGTAACGACGCAGCGTGAAAGCATCGCCTATGAAGGCGCCAAACAAATCGTGGAGACTTGCGAGGCGATGGCCAAGGAGCGCAACTGGCCGATCGCCATCTGGGTGCTCGACATTACCGGCCAGCCGCTCTATTTCGCCGCCACCAATGGCGTAACACAAATCGGCATCGAAACGGCGCAGATGAAAGCCCGCACCGCGCTGCTCACCGGCGCTCCGAGCGAAGCGCGCGCATCGAGCATGGAAAATCCGATTGGGCAGCTTTCCACCAATAAACTGGGCCTCTTTCCCATCGCGGGTGGCATTCCGCTGCTCAAGGATGGCAAAGTGATCGGCGCGGTCGGCGCTGGTGGTGGCCGCCCGGAAAATGGTAAATCGGTCGATCAAATATGCGCACAGGCCGGTATCGATGCGGTGTTCAAGCAATAAGCGCGCAGGTAAGCTCTGGCTTGTGAATACAGCTTGATGAACGCGATTTGATGAACGCGATGGACGCAAACTTCTGGCTGCAAAAATGGCAACGCGGCGAGATCGGCTTTCATGAAAGCGTGGTCAATCCGCTGCTGGTTGCGCATGTCGACAAGCTGCGCGTACCGCAAGGTGGCCGCTGGTTGCTGCCGCTGTGCGGCAAGACGCTCGATATTGGCTGGCTCTTGGCGCGCGGCTACCGCGTGGTTGGCGTGGAGTTGAGCCAGTTGGCGGTGGAGGCGCTCTTTGCTGAGCTTGGCATGGCGCCTCAAATCACGGCGCTTGGCGCACTGAGGCATTACCAAGCCTCGAACATCGACATTTTCAACGGCGACATTTTTGCCTTGACCCCAGCGCAGCTTGGCCCGGTGAGCGCCGTTTACGATCGCGCCGCGCTGGTGGCGCTGCCCGCCGCGTTGCGCCAGCGCTACGCAGCGCAGGTAAGAACGCTGAGCAACACCGCGCCGCAGTTGCTCGTTACCTATGAATACGATCAATCGCTGCGCGCCGGGCCGCCGTTTTCCGTCAACGCGGAAGAAGTCGCGCGGCTTTATGCAGATGCGTATGTGCTGGACGTCGTCGCGCACCAGGAAACGTCCGCCGCGCCGAACGGCAGACCAGCAGCAGTGGAAGTGGCGCGGTACCTGAAGCCAATTGAGGGTTAAAGCAATATAGTTGACACCCCAGTAAATCAGACAAACACTCCCAGAACCAACACCCCTGAAAGAGGCAATCAACGATGGCCTACAGCGACGATCTGAAGCAACGCGTGCTCGCCCATATCGCCAAGGGCGGCAGCAAAATCGAGGCAGCCCAGTTGTTCGCGGTGGCGCGCT
>JAIRJU010000334.1 GCA_031260485.1 Pseudomonadales bacterium
GCACCACCACGTGCGCGTCCTGAATCGCTTGCAGTGATTTGACCACTGAGAATTTTTCCACCATTTCGGTGGTTTTGCCGCGCTTGCGGATGCCGGCGGTGTCGATCAGCGTGTAGCGCTGGCCGCGGCGCTCGAACGGAATGTAGATGCTGTCGCGCGTGGTGCCGGCCTGGTCGAATACCACGACGCGCTCTTCGCCGAGCATCCGGTTGACCAAGGTGGATTTGCCCACGTTCGGACGGCCCGCGATACAGATTTTGATGCCGACGGGTGCCGCCTCGCCTTCTGTCTCACCTTCCGTCTCGCCTTCCGTTTCAACTCCCACCTCCGCGCTTGGCGCCTTGAGCGGGAAGTGCGCCAGCACCTGCTCCATCAGCTTGCTGACGCCGCGCCCTTGGCTGGCGGCGACTGGCGCGATCTCACTGAAACCCAGGCGGTAGAAATCCGCCAGCGCTTGATCCTGATCGAGACCATCGACCTTGTTCACCACCAAAAGCACGCGCTTGTGCTGGCGGCGCAGGTGCTCGACGATGAAGTTGTCGCCCATCATCAAGCCTTCGCGCGCGTCCACCATGAACAGCACCAGGTCAGCCTCTTCGATGGCTTGCAGCGACTGCCCGGCCATGGCCGTGTCGATGCCCTCTTCGCCGCCATTGATGCCGCCGGTGTCGATGACGATGCAGCGGCGCTCGTTGTAGCGAGCCTCGCCATAGAGACGGTCGCGCGTGAGGCCAGCAAAATCCGCCACCAGCGCATCGCGGCTGTTGGTCAGCCGGTTGAACAACGTGGATTTGCCAACATTGGGGCGGCCCACCAGAGCCAGTACAGGAATCATGCGAGTTCCAGAGCCCTCATTGCACCTGGTAGGCGGCGAGAGTGCCACTGTTGCCGAACACATAGAGCGTGCTGCCAAAGGCCAGCATGTCGGCGCGGACGCCACTGCCATCCACCTTGACGCGCCCCATGAAGCGGCCATCGGATTGCGACAGCAAATGAACGTAGCCTTCGGAATCGCCCACCGCCACGTAATTGCTGAAGCCGAGCGGCGCGGACAGGCGGCGGCGCTGTAATTGATCGTTGGTCCAGGTGGTGGCGTCCTGGCCGGGCCGGTAAGCCTTGACGATGTCGCCCGCGCTGACGATGTAAACATTGCCAAAACCGGAGGAGGCGCCATTGCTGCTCGATTCCTTCACGCGCCAGCGGGTTTGGCCAGTAGTGGGATCAATGGCGGAGAAATAACCTTGATAACTGGGCGCGAGAATCTGGCCTTCCACCTCCGCCAGATTGCCGTCGATGTCCACCATACGATCTATATCGGAACGGCCGGTTGGAATCGCTACGCGCTCTTCCCAGCGCAGCGTGCCATTGTCGAGCGCCACCGCGATCACGGTGCCGGTGGCCAGCGCGGCAATGGCGGAATTTTGCACGATGATGGGCGCGCTGGTGCCGCGCAAGCTGAGCGCGGGCACTTGGCTTTCGTAGATCCAGCGCTGCTGGCCGTTGCGCGCATCGAGCCCGATCAGCTTGCCATCGACAGTCTGCACCACCACCGTGCGGCCATCGGTGGCTGGCGCCGACAAGACCTCACTGCTCACGCTGCTTTCCCAGCGTATCGCGCCGGTGTCGGCTTCGAGCGCGATCACCTTGGCTTTTTCGGTGCCAAGCAATACCAGGCCGCCGCCAACGCCAACGCCGCCCGTGACGATTTCATTTTTCAGCCGCTGCTTCCATTCGGTGCGGCCACTGTCGCGGTTCACCGCCACCACTACCCCGTTATTGCCCGCGGCGTAGATGCTGTTGCCCGCGATGGCGGGATCGAGGCGGTTGTACTTGTCGCCCTGGCCATCGCCGACGCTCACGCTCCATTGGCGGCGCAGCCGTACTTCTTCGGTGAAGCTGGCGAGCTTCATTGGATTGAGCGCTTTTTCATCCTTGCTTTTCAGCCAATCGAACATGCCGCAGCCGCTCAAAAGCAGCAGCGTGGCGCACAGCGGGATCAGACGCAGATAACGCAGAGGGTGAGACATCAGGGAGTTTCCACTGCAAGCGGCGACAGATCCGCCGGGTTGACGCCGAGATTCTGCAACTTGAGTTGCAAGAGCACGGGGTTGAAGCCTGCGCTGTTGGTGAACGCGCGGATATAGGCGGTTTTGGCGCCATCGGTGTTGCCCTTCTCGAGCAGGATGTCGCCTTCGAGTTCAGCGAAACTGGCGCTGAAGGAGCCGCTCTGCGCCTCGCGCAAGAGCGCCAGCGCGCCATCGGGATCGCCGAGCGAGAGTTTGACGCGCGCGAGTCTGAGGCGTGCCACCATGAACAATTCCGCCTCGGGCTTTTGCAGCAGGCCGAGCTTGGGGTGATCGAGCACCCACTGCAACTCGGTGGCGGCGCGCGCTTCATCGCCTTTTTCCACCAGAAACTTGGCCATGGCGAGCGCGGCGTAGCGGGAGTAAATGTTGTTTTCAAATTCGCTCTTCAGGCGCTGGAAAATCGCATCGGCCTGTTGCAGTTGCGTATCGCTGACATCGCTCCCGGCACTCGAGACCGCCAGATCCGACAACTGTTGATAGAGATCGGAGGCCAGAGCCGCATTGCCTTCGCGCGAGGACTGCCACTGGCGCATCCCGAAAAAGGCCACCAGCACCACCGCCACGCCCAGCAATAGCGAAGTCCCGTTCTCTTTCCACCAGGATTTGAGGGCTTCTACCTGTTCTTCATCGGATCCGTACAAGCAATTCACTCCACGAGGTTATTGCGCAGCTTGTGCTGCGCAAGGATGTTGGTTATCAGCAAGCCCAAGTTCCCGCACCAGCCAGGCGCGCACGTCGCCAAGCGGCAACTCGGCGCCAGTATTGCTGTCATCGAGCAACCTGAGCTTGACGGTGGTCTGAGGAACTTCGCCTTCCAGAATCAGCGCGCAGCGCGCGCCCGAGGCGTAGGCTTTTTTCAGTTGGGCATTATATTTACCGCCGCCGCAGTGGGTCAAAAGCCGTAAACCGGGAATGCTCCGCCGCAACTCTCGGCCCAGATCCAGCGCCTGGCTCTGCACGCCCTGCCCCACCACCGCCATATAAACGTCCACGGTCTGTTCCAGACCGACCGGAAACGCTTGCGTTTCTTCCAACAGCAAGAGCACGCGCTCCAGCCCCATGGCAAAGCCCACCGCCGGCGTGCGGGTGCCGCCCAGTTGCGCCGACAGCGCGTCATAGCGGCCACCGGAGCAAACCGCGGACTGCGCGCCGAGCTTGTCGGTGATCCACTCAAACACCACGCCATTGTAGTAATCGAGGCCACGCACCAGCGTGGGATTGCGCTCACAACTAATGCCGGCGGCAGCCAGGAGCTCGAGCAAGTGCGCGAAGCGCGCCTTGCTGTCCTCCCCCACGAAATCATCCAGGCGTGGCGCATCCGCCAACAGCGCGCGCGTGCTTTCGTCCTTGCTGTCAAGAATGCGCAGCACGTTGCTGTCGAAGCGGCGCTGGCTGTCGGCGTCGAGCTTATCTTTATGCGGCAGCAGGAACTGCCGCAGCGCGGCGCCGTAGCGGGCGCGGTCTTCACTGGAGCCGAGGTTGTTGATTTCGAGTTTCAGGTAATGTGCGATGCCGAGCCGCTGCCACAAATCAGCGCACAGCAGCAGCAATTCCGCTTCGATGTCGGCCTCGCTCATGCCGAAGGCTTCAACGCCCAGTTGATAGAACTGGCGATAACGGCCTTTCTGTGGCCGTTCGTGGCGGTACATGGGCCCCAGGTACCACAGTTTGCGTGTCTGGTTGTAAAGCAGCGCGCCTTGATCGGCGGCGCGCACGCAACACGCGGTGCCTTCGGGGCGCAGCGTGAGGCTGTCGCCGTTGCGGTCCTCGAAGGTGTACATCTCTTTTTCAACGATGTCGGTGGCTTCACCGATCGAGCGCTTGAATAGCTGGGTTTGCTCCAGCACGGGGAAACGGATTTCCTGATAAGCATAGGCCGCAAGCAACGCGCGCGCCGTGCCTTCCAGATATTGCCAACGGGGGGTTTGCTCCGGCAGCACGTCGTTCATGCCGCGGATCGCTTGAATTCTACTCAAAGGAAGTGCCTGTTTTCTGGATGATGCGTAGCGGCGTCGCTGGATGCGGGTCTTGCGCGTGCGGTTCCTGGCCTGGTTCCTGGCCTTGTTCCTGGCTCTGTTGCTGCGCCACCTTACGCCGCACCATGGCTTCGAGTTCGTCCACCAGGTTCTCATTGGCGATCTTGTGGCTGGTTTGGCCATCGACGTAGGCCATGTTCATGGGCGTGGCGCCGGTGAGGCCGATGTCGGCCACGTAGGCTTCGCCAGGGCCATTGACGATGCAGCCCACCACCGACACATCAATCGGTGCGGTGATGTCTTCGAGCCGCGCTTCGAGCGCGTTGACGACAGCGATCACGTCGAAATTCTGCCGCGAACAACTGGGGCAGGCGATCAGATTGACGCCCTTGCGGCGCAGGCCGAGGCTCTTGAGGATGTCGAAGCCGACTTTGATTTCTTCCACCGGATCGGCGGCGAGCGAAATACGAATGGTGTCGCCGATGCCATCCATCAACAACAGGCCCAGGCCGATCGAGGATTTCACCGTGCCCGAACGCAAGCCGCCCGCTTCGGTAATCCCCAGATGCAGCGGCTGGTCGATCTGTGTGGCCAGCTTGCGATAGGCGGCCACGGTCATGAACACCTCGGAGGCTTTGAGGCTGACTTTGTAATCCTGAAAGTCGTAGCTATCAAGAATGTCGATGTGGTGCAGCGCGGATTCCACCATGGCATCGGCGTTCGGTTCGCCGTATTTACGCAGCAATTCCTTGCCGAGCGAGCCCGCGTTGACGCCAATGCGCAGCGGCACGCCGTGATCGCGCGCGGATTCGATCACCGCTTTGACGCGATCATCACGGCCAATGTTGCCGGGATTGATGCGCAGACAATCCACACCATATTCGAGCACCTTGAGCGCAATGCGGTAATCGAAGTGAATATCCGCCACCAGCGGCACCGTGGTACCGGCGCGGATCAGGCGGAAGGCTTCGGCGGCGTCCATGGTCGGCACGGAGACGCGCACGATGTCGGCGCCAACGTCTTCGAGGCGCTTGATCTGCGCCAAGGTTGCGCTGACATCGCAGGTATCGGTGTTGGTCATGCTCTGCACCGCGATCGGGGCGCCACCGCCCACGGGCACTTTGCCCACCATGATCTGGCGGGACTGACGGCGGATGATCGGAGACTGCATACGCATGGCGCTGGTTTTGTTACTTCTGTTCCATTATTTCGGGAGCTGACTGCTTGGCACTGCGGCGTTAGAACTGCTCGCGCATGACGGCCCTGTCGCCTTCGATGCCAACACTGAAACGCACCGTGTTGTCCGGGCGGATCAACTGGCGTATATCGAGCGGCGCTTCATTGAAGTTGGCCTCCACCAAGCGAGCATCGCCCAGGCGCACGTTGAATGGCGCGGTGCCTTGGATGCTGAGTTGATCGCCGCCGTGCAGCGCGTCGTTGAACAAATTGGCGCCGTGCGCGTCGTAAATTTCCGCCCAACTGTCGCCGTAGAGCTGAATATTTAACCAATCGTTCCCAGGGCCGCGCAAGGTGATGCGCGCACCGCCAGCGGCGCGGGCGGCGGAATTTTGCTTGGCGCCATCGAGCACCGCGGCGGAAGCCGTGGCTGGCGTATTCGCAGCGGCGGCGCGTTCATCGCGCGAGGCCGCCGTGTCTGACGCGGCGGTGTTGGTAGGCGTTGTGGTAGCTGGCGCCGTGGCAACAGGCGTTGTGGCGGCGGGCGGCGTTGTAGTGGCTGGCGTTGTAGTGGCTGGAGTTGTAGTGGCTGGAGTTGTGGTGGTTGGCGTTGTAGTGACTGGCGTTGTAACAGCAGGCGTTGTGGCAGCAGGAGTAGACGTGGTGCTGGATGCCGTGTTTGACGCAACGGCGTTCGCGGGCGCCGTGGCCGTGTTAGCCGCCGTGGCGGGAGCGGCCTGCGCGTTGTTCTCAAGCTGGGCTTTCTCTTCCTGGCGCGCTTCCAAGGTGGCATTGATTACCGCCACGCCCGCATCGGTAGCGGCCTGCTGGGAATCGTTGACATTCGGTGCGACAGTAACATCAAAACTTTGCGCGGTACTCTGCGGAAACTCCGGCGGCGCGACTTGCAGAATTTCCGATAAATACGCTGGCGCATTGCTCTGTGGCACGGCGGCATTCTGCGCAGCGGCGTTTTGCACGGGCGCAGCGGGCGTGGCCTGTGCGGTATTCACGATCGGCGGTGCTGCAGAGGTTCTGGCGGCAAGCCCATCTTCCATATCGCGCCCGAAAAACCACCAGCCCGCGATCAGCGTAATCACCACGATCGCGCCCGACACCAGCGCCCAGAACGATTGATCGAAGAAGCCGCGATCACGGATGGCGCCCATGTTGGCGGTGTTGAAATCGGGAACATGCGGTTTCAGCCCCTTGGCCACCAGGCAGTCTTCATAGCTGGCGAGCACGGCATCGACATCCATGCCCAGGTAATCCGCATATTTACGGAAATACCCTTGCACGTGCGTCAAGCTGGGCAGCTTGGCGTAATCGTCGTTTTCCAGCAGCTTGAGGTTGTAGATGGTCATGTACAGATCATCTTTCACCTTCTGCAAGCTCAGTCCATCGCGCTCGCGTTGCGCGCGCACCATCGCGCCAGGCGTCAGTTTGCGCGGGGTGTCTTCTTGCTGGCGCGGGGTATCGTCCTTGAGGGTGGCGAAGTCGTCATGTTCGGTCATGGTCGGGTGTCCAATAGTTGCCGGTACAGTTGATACTCGGGGCTGGCGCGAAAGCCTGCCTCCAGGAGCGCACCGTAGGCCAGCACGTTGTCGTCGTTGCCCTGTGCAGCTTCCAGGCGTATGCCTTGCCAGAGCCCTCTGGCATCGCGTTCACGCGCTTGTTGCTGCATCAGGGCGAGATAGTTGCGGTAATACTGTCTGGCCGCCGGTATATCGGTTTGATCCAGTTTGATGCCTGAAAGTTCCAAACTCGCGCGCGGCAGCGTGTTATCGAGTTCCAGCGCGCGTGCGAACGCGGCTTCGGCTTCCGTCACGCGCCCAAGGCGCAGCGCGGCGATGCCGAGATTTTCAAAGGCTTGAGGCCGCTGCGCATAGGCGGTGTCGCTCACCACCTGGCGCAGTTGCTCGTAGGCGTCCGGGTAGCGCGCCTGCGCAAACAGAAAGGCGGCATAGTTGTTGCGTGCCTGGGAATTGCCCTCATCGAGGCGCAGCGCGCGGCGAAATTGCGCTTCCGCCAGTTGGTCTTCGCCTTCGCGGCTGTACACCAAGCCCCAGATGGCGGCGGCTTCGCTGTTGTTGGGGTCCAATTGATCGGCATTGCCCAGATGACGCCGGGCATTGCTCAGATCGCCGTTGCCGAGATAGGCAGCCGCCAGTTGCAGATAATCGGCCAAAGCCGCCTCGCGCGAAGCTTCGCCACGAAAAGCGCCCGCGGTTTCGGTAACACACCCCGCCAAAAGCGTAGCCACCAGGCAGCCAGACAGCACGCGCAGCGCCAGTGCATGGCGCACAGCGCAAGGGGCGGGCTGAATCTGGAGCGGGCTTGGCATGGCAAAGAGCGACCTGTCGGCGGCAATGGACCTGGGATTCTAGCTAAAGCCGCCCGCTTATTGAACAAGCGGATGGCGAGCAGAGGGCAAAACTAGCGAATCGTCACTGGCTGCGGCGCGGCGGCCTCGCGGACGGCCTGCGCCGCCAGATGCCGGGCACTGCGGCGGGTGCGATCGTCCACCTGCCCCACCAACTGGCCGCAGGCGGCGCCGATTTCATCGCCACGGGTGGTGCGGATGGTAACGGTATAACCCGCGTCCAGCAGCAGCTTGCGGAAGGTGCTGATGGCGGCATTGCTGGAGCGGCGGTACGCAGACCCCTCGAAAGGGTTGAACGGAATCAGGTTGATCTTGCACGGCACATCCCGCAGCAGTTCCGCCAGTTCGCGCGCGTGCTGGCGGTGATCGTTGACGCCGCTGATGAGGATGTACTCGATGGTAGCAACGCGGCTATCGGGCAAACGATCGAGATAGCCTTTGACGCTGGCGAGCAGCATCTTGATCGGATACTTGCGATTGATCGGCACGATCTGGTCGCGCAGCGCATCGTTGGGCGCGTGCAGCGACAAGGCCAGCGAGGCATCGGTGTATTCATGCAGGCGCTCGATGGCCGGCACCACGCCCGAGGTGCTGATGGTCACGCGGCGCTTGGAGAGGCCGTAGGCGTTGTCGTCCATCATCAGGTCGATGGCGCTGAGCACGTTGTCGAAATTCAACAGCGGCTCGCCCATGCCCATCATCACCACGTTGGTGATGCGCGCCGCACTGCGCTTGCCGAAAATGCCGAGCTCCTGATTGGCGAGCCACAACTGGCCGATGATCTCGGCAGCACTGAGGTCACTGTTGAAGCCCTGCTTGCCGGTGGCGCAAAAACTGCAATCGAGGCTGCAACCGGCCTGCGAGGAAATGCAGAGCGTGCCGCGGCCCGCCTCGGGGATGTAGACCATTTCAACGCCGCTGCCGCTTTGCACCTCGACAATCCACTTGTAGCAGCCATCCTGCGCATCGAAGCGTTCACGGATCGTGGGCGGGCGAATCTCGGCGACTTCCTTGAGCCGCTCGCGCAGCGCCTTGCTGACATTGCTCATGGCGTCGAACTCGATGACGCCCTGCTGGTGCATCCATTTTTGCAACTGCGCGGCGCGAAACGGCTTTTCGCCCAAGTTCAGAAAAAAAGCCTCGAGTTGCGTTTTGTTCAAGCCCAAGAGATTGGTGCGTTGATCATTCATCGCCATAGCCTATTCATCGCCACAGCCCGCTCACCACCATAGCCTGCTCATCACCATAGATAGATAGCCTGCGCGGCGGCGCGTTTACCCGCGGCGAGGGCACAGTTCCTGAGCGCTGAAAAAGTAGCCAATTTCGCGCGCGGCGGAAGCGGCGGAATCGGAGCCGTGTACCGCGTTGGCGTCGATGGATTTGGCGAAATCGGCGCGAATGGTGCCTGCGACCGCTTTGGCCGGATCGGTGGCGCCCATCAGCTCGCGGTTGCGGGCAATGGCGTTTTCGCCTTCGAGCACTTGCACGATGACGGGGCCGGAGGTCATGAAGCCCACCAGGTCTTTGAAGAAACCGCGCTCACGATGTTCGGCGTAGAAGCCGCCTGCGCTGTCGTCATTCAATTGCAGCATTTTGGCGGCAACCACGCGCAGACCGCCATCTTCAAAGCGGCTGATGATTTTGCCGATGACGTTTTTGCCAACGGCGTCGGGTTTGATGATGGAAAGCGTGCGCTCGAGGGCCATGGGGTGCTCCGGTGGGGGTCGTGATCAGGGGGTAAAAAGAGGCCGCGCATTATACGGGGAGTTGCGGTGTTTTTGTACTGGTTCCTGGAGTGTGGATATTACCCTCCGCCCGTGCATAATCCCTGCCGAGGCTGCTAGCAGCGCGCTGCGCCCGCCCGCGTCTCTTCCCCCCCACTACCACCATTTGGAGGCACCCCATGCAAAAATTCAAAATTCTCGCCGCGTTATCGTTGCTCTTGAGTGCTGGCACGGCGTTGGCTGAGAGTTATCAAGTAGACTTGCAGCTCACAGGCGCAGGACCAGGACGCACGTCTAACATATACCTGGACGTTTCCTCCACGACTGGCCGGTTTTATACAGCATACGGCCGCATAACACTGCTCACTCCTACATCTGTTGCGGTCGCTTCCCTTGCTGTCGGCGCCTGTGAATCGAACGGCACTACTGTATTGTGCAGCTTTCCCGTAACACAACCCTTAGCCATTGCTAATAATACGACTACGGCTACGCCCGGGATCGTCGAAATCAGCCTCAACATCTTGACTTCCAAGGGCACGGCTACGGCTTACATTAATAGTACGGTCAACCGGTATGAAATCAGTTCGGTAAGCATCAAGTAACCAGCGTAGGGCGGAGCTTGCCCCGCCATGCCGCCACACCGAAACCCTTACAACGAAACAACGGAGGTCGTGATGACATCGCTTGCGGTTACAGTGAAAGGACAGGTCACGCTCAAGCGGGACTTGCTGCAACACCTCGGCATCAAGCCTGGGGAGCGAATCAATTTTGAAAAGTTGCCTGGAGGCGTGCTATGGATGAAAGCCTCGCGGCCTACAGGCAGCATTGATAACTTTCTGCACGCTCTTGACGGCAAAGTGAAATTGGATAGACCGCTGACGATCGAGGATATGAATAAGATCGTGGCCGCTGGCTGGTCCAGCGCACTGGACAATGCTGAATGAAAATCTCCGTTGATACCAACGTGCTCGCTCGTGCCGTCCTACAAGACGATCCCGTACAACGCCGCAAGGCTCAAAAACTGCTCAAAGAAGCGGCCTTAATAGCGGTCTCCCTGCCCTGTTTGTGCGAGCTTGTTTGGATACTTCGCCAGGGAGCCAAGCTGACAAAAGAAGATGTTGCCATGACAATCCGCGCGCTACTTGATACCGAAACTGTTGTCATTCCCCTCCTGTGGAGGGGTGGACGCCGTAGGCGGACGGGGTGGTCAAGGAAGAGAAATTTATCTTGGGCCGCCTCAATCTGCCTACGGCAACCACCCCGCCCTGCGGGCACCCCTCCGCAGGAGGGGAATTTATCTAGCACGTTTTTGACCAAATCGTTGACATTACCTCTCCCTCGCCCTCTTGCGGGAGAGGGGCGAGGACGGGAGAGAGGGCGAAAACCTCGTGAACCGAAAGTGTCAGCATTGGAATCAAAACTGCTCTAAATGGGGGCTTTCCCTCCATGCCGCCACACCGAACCCCCAACGGCGGGCTAAAACCCTACGGCTCTTGGCCTATTTTTCTATTCGTTCCATAACATCGGCGTCAACTTCAAAAAGCTCAACGCTTCTCCGACACCATGTTGATGGTGTATTTCGGCAACTCGATGACAAGATCCTGATCGGCAACGATGGCCTGGCAGCCGAGGCGGCTGTCGGGTTCGAGGCCCCAGGCTTTATCGAGTTGGTCATCTTCGAGTTCGTCGGCAGGTTCAAGCGAGGCGAAACCTTCGCGCACCAGGATGTGGCAGGTGGTGCAGGCACAGGATTTTTCGCAGGCGTGCTCGATGTCGACACCGCTGCGCAAGGCGGCATCCAACACGCTTTCGCCGCGCTCGGCGTCTATCACGGCGCCTTGGGGGCAATGCGTGGCGTGCGGCAGGATGATGATCTTGGGCATGGCTTACCTCACAGGTCCACGTCGTTCAGGCGGCGCCCGGCCAGCGCCTTGTGGATGCCCGCATCCATGCGCCGCGCGGCGAAATCAAGGCTCTTTTCATTGAGGCGTTGCGTCAAACTTTCGATGGCGTCGGCGGCCTCGGTGGCGGCAAGGGCGCGCAGCTCTTGCAGCAATTGTGTGAGCTCAGTGATTTCTTCAGCACTGAGCAAGGCGGCGCCATCCTGCGCCAGCGCGCTTTGTAGCGCTTCGACATGGCGCAAGGCTTCCACTTGTTTTTCGCGCAGCTTGCGCAGGCGCTTGTCCGCTTCAGCGGCGGTGTAAGCATTTTTGAGCATGTCGGCGATGTCGTTTTCCTGCAACCCGAAAGACGGCTTCACCAGCACCGTGGCGTGGTGGCCACTGGTGGTTTCCGCGGCGCTGACTTCCAAGAGACCATCGGCATCCACCTGAAACGTCACCTTCACCCGCGCAGCGCCCGCCACCAACGGCGGAATGCCGGTGAGGTCGAAACGCGCCAGCGAGCGGCAGTCCTGCACCAGTTCACGCTCGCCTTGCAGCACATGCAGGCTCATGCTGGTTTGGCCATCCTTGTACGTGGTGAATTCCTGAGAACGCGCCACCGGAATGGCGCTGTTGCGCGCAATGATCTTTTCCATGAGGCCGCCCATGGTTTCGATGCCGAGCGAGAGCGGAATGACATCGAGCAGCAAGGTTTGTGCGCCGTATTTGTTACCCGCCAGCACGTCAGCCTGCAACGCGGCGCCGATGGCAACCACTTCCTCGGGATCGATTGAGCACAGCGGCGCACGGCCAAAAAATGCCGCGACTTTTTCCTGCACGCGCGGCGAGCGCGTGGCGCCGCCCACCAGCACCACATTGCTGAGTTCGCCGGCTTGTACCTGCGCATCGCGCAGCACGCGCTTGCAGGCGCGCAGCGTGGTGTCGATCAAGCCATCGACGAGGCTGTAATAGGTTTCGCGCGTCAATACGCCCTGCCAAGCGGCATAAGCGACAGGCACTTGTGCGGCGGTGGTGAGCCCATGCTTGGCGGTGCGCGCCACGGCCAGAAGCGCGCGCCACTCTTGCAAGGCTGGCGTTTGCGCAATGCCCGCTGCTTGCAATAACCAGAGCGCAATGGCGCGGTCAAAATCGTCGCCGCCGAGCGCGGCATCGCCGCCGGTGGCCAGTACGCGGAACACGCCTTGTTGCAATTGCATCAGCGACACATCGAAAGTGCCGCCGCCGAGATCATAGATGATGACCGTTCCTTCCAATTGTTGATCGAGGCCATAGGCCACCGCGGCGGCGGTGGGCTCGCTGAGCAAGCGCAGTACCGTAAGACCCGCCAGACGCGCGGCATCGCGTGTGGCTTGGCGCTGCGCTTCATCAAAATACGCGGGCACGGTAATCACCACGCCATCGAGTTCACCGCCCAGCGCTGCGCCCCCGCGTGCGGCAAGATGCCGCAGAATGTCTGCCGACACCTGCACTGGGCTGAGCTTACCGGCCACGGTATGAATCAGCGGCATCCCGCCGCCGGGCGCGTCTTCAAGCAGGTACGGCAGTGGATAATCAATGTCGGCGCGGCCACGCCCCATCAGACGCTTGACCGAGCTGATGCTGCTGGCTTGCGCGTTGTCCAGGGCCAGAGGTACGCCAACGTGCGGCGCTTGCGTGGCGCTGTAGGTGACAATGGACGGCAGCAGCGCCTCGCCCTGTGCATCGCGCAGCACCTGCGCCTTGCCTTCGCGCGCGGTGGCCACCAGCGAATTGGTGGTACCGAGATCGATGCCGGCGGCGCGCTTGCGGCGTGCAGGCGCACGTGTCTTGCTTTGTCCTGGTTCTGCGATAGTGAATAAGGCCATGGTAAGGTTCAGCGGTAGGGTTCAGCCGTCCAGCAAGGCTTCGGCGGCGCTGATCTCGTGTTGCAATTTGTTCAAAAACTGTAATTTATGGAACTCTCGTTTCGCTTCAAGCAAAGCGTTGCGGGCAAACGCCGCAGCGAAGCCCGCCCACGCCGCCTTGAAGCGCGCCTGTACCACGGCGCCCAGACGCGCAAGCGCGGCGGCATCGCGCCCGGCGCGGCATTCTTCCAGGTTTTCGCGTGAGGTCATTTGTTCGAGCAAAAACAGTGGTTCCAGTTCATGTTGTTCAAGACGTTCTGGATCAAGACCGCGCAGCGTCAACAAATGCGCGGCACGCAGCACCGGCTCGCGCAAACTGCGGTAGGCGTCGTTAAGCAAGCTGGTTTGCTGTACGGCGCAGGTGCGCGCGGCGGCATCCAGGCCCGCAAACCGGTCGGGATGCCAGCGGCTTTGCAAGGCCTGATAGGCGTGCTCGAGCACAGCGCGCTCGAGTTCGACGCTTTCCGGCAGCGCGAGCAGGTCAAAATAATTCAAGGTGGTGAGCATGAGGGATAGGCGTTTATTGCGGGAGAATCCCATGCAGCGCGCACTGCCGACGTGCGCCCCGGAACGCAGGTTCCTGGGTAGGAAGTATAAGGGGCATAGTGAGTATGCAACATTCACACACTGAAGCTTTCTCCACAGCCACACTCCCCTTTCACGTTCGGGTTGTGGAATTCAAAACCTTCATTGACGCCGGTTTTGACGAAATCCATCTCGGTGCCATCGAGATAGACCAGGCTCTTGGGGTCCACCACCACCTTGATGCCGTGGTTTTCAAACACTTGGTCCATATCGTTCATCTCATCGACGAATTCCAGCACATACGCCATGCCGGAACAGCCCGTGGTGGTCACGCCCAAGCGGATGCCCAGGCCCTTGCCGCGCGCGGCCAGTTGCGCGGCCACATGCTGGGCGGCAACGCTGGTTAATGTAACTGCCATTTCATTACTCCTTCATGTACCGGATGCGCTCAGCCTTGGCCGCGCTTCTGCTTGACATCGGCGATGGCCGCCTTGATCGCGTCCTCGGCCAGTACCGAGCAGTGGATCTTGACCGGCGGCAAGCCCAGTTCTTCGGCAATTTCGGTGTTCTTGATCTTGGCCGCGTCTTCCAGCGAGCGGCCCTTCACCCATTCAGTGAGCAGCGAACTGGACGCGATGGCGGAGCCGCAGCCGTAAGTTTTGAACTTGGCATCTTCGATGATGCCGGCGGCGTTGACTTTGATCTGCAAACGCATGACATCGCCGCAGGCTGGCGCGCCCACCATGCCGGTGCCGACATTGGCGTCGCTGTCGTCGAACTTGCCCACGTTGCGAGGGTGTTCGTAGTGATCGAGCACTTTGTCTGAGTAGGCCATGCTGAATACCTCTTTAGCGAAACCGAAACCGAAACCGAAACCGAAACCTAAACCTAAACGCTATACGAATTCGTTCAATGCACCGCACCAAGCACCAGGCTCAGTGCGTGGCCCACTGCACCTTGCTGAAATCCACGCCATCCTTGTGCATATCCCACAGCGGCGACAACTCGCGCAGCTTGGACACGGCCTCGCAGATCTTGGCGACGGCGTAGTCGATGTCCGCCTCTGTGGTGAAGCGGCCAAGAGAGAAGCGCAGCGAGCTGTGCGCCAGTTCGTCGTTGCGGCCCAGCGCGCGCAGCACGTAAGACGGCTCCAGGCTGGCGGAGGTGCAGGCGGAGCCGGATGACACCGCCAGATCCTTGAGCGCCATGATCAATGATTCGCCTTCGACGAAGTTGAAACTGACATTGAGGTTGCCCGCCACGCGCTGCGCGAGATCGCCATTGATGTAGAACTCTTCGATACTGGAAAGACCATTCAACAAACGCTCGCGCAGCGCCTGGATGCGGGCGTTTTCTTCCTGCATCTCCAGCTTGGCGATGCGAAAGGCTTCGCCCATGCCGACGATCTGGTGCGTGGGCAGTGTGCCGGAGCGAAAACCGCGTTCGTGGCCGCCACCGTGCATCTGCGCTTCGAGACGCACACGCGGCTTGCGGCGCACGTACAGCGCGCCGATGCCTTTGGGGCCGTAAATCTTGTGCGCGGACAGCGACAGCAAATCCACGTTCATGGCCTCGACATCAATGCCCACCTTGCCTGCGCTCTGCGCGGCATCGACATGAAACAGCACTTTCTTCTCGCGCGTGAGGGCGCCGATGGCGGCGATGTCGTTGATCACGCCGATCTCGTTGTTCACGTGCATCAGCGATACCACGATCGTGTCGGGACGCAGCGCCGCGGCCACCGCCTCAGGTTGAATCAAGCCTTTGGCGTCGGGTTCGAGGTAAGTCACCTCGAAGCCTTCACGCTCGAGCTGACGGCAGGTATCGAGCACCGCCTTGTGTTCGATCTTGGAAGTGATGAGATGCGTGCCCCGGCTCTTGTAGAAATGCGCGGCGCCCTTGAGCGCCAGGTTGTCGGATTCGGTGGCGCCAGAGGTCCATACGATTTCACGCGGATCGGCATTGCAGAGAT
>JAIRJU010000038.1 GCA_031260485.1 Pseudomonadales bacterium
ATAGGACACCCCCCAATAATCTGTTAATTCACGCAAGTTTTCCGTGTAACCAATGATCGTGATTTCTTCCACACTTTCCTCCTTCGGGCACTCTAGCCCTTTAGACTTTTTGATAACACCGAGCCAACCCGTGAAATTAAACGAATGGCATTTTGCGAATGGCTAGCCGCTCCACCCTGTGAAACTCCTATCAGATTGAGAAGCTTGTAGCCAACCGGCTAGCCTAGAGGTTAACTGTGAACAAAACGAGATTGCAAGCATTTTTTTGCCACAATCTGGTATTTTTTTAACACAATACGATTCATGCAACCGCTCTTGGCCTTTGCACTGCGCCAATATGCGGTCTGGCTGTGGCTTCCAGGCACGGATGGCTGCCTCATTTAGCCAATGGGGCCTTCCATGACTGACTGGAACAGTGCCTCATTGGGTTGTCGGCCTTATGGCCACCAGCCAGATCCATCCAACCCCCGCGACCTCAATGCCGCTCAGCATTGCGCCAATAGATATAGATGCGGCGCACGTTGGGCGCCAGCGCGGCGCTGAGTTGCTCGAATTCCGCTTCCGAGGAGCGGTTGTGCGCGCGCCAGTTGGTTTGGCTACTGAAGGCGCGGATCGGCGTCAGCAGTTTGCGCATCGCTTCGCCGCCCCCATTCCAGCGTTTCTCGGCCAATTCCACGGCGCGGATGTAGCCTTCGCACCAGTCATCGACGCTGAGAAACAGCTCGCCTTCTTCCTCGTATTCCATGAACAAAGGCTCAAATTCTTCGGATGATTCGCCGAGCGTGGCGGCAATGGTGTTGAGATGGCGTTGCATCAAGTTCAACACCGTATTGAATTCGGCTTCGTTCTCCCATTCGGGTTCAAAATCGCCCCATACCAGCGCCCACCAATCGACATCCTCCGCGCGCAGCGGGCCGCTCACCAGCGCGGTGAAGAAGCCATCGAGTTCCGCCACGCTGACGATGCCCTCCTCGGCGTCTTCGTGTTCCTCTTCATCGAGACGCTCGTACAGAACGCGATCGAGCCAATCCAGTTCGTCCGGGTTGAGAGGCAGAAAATTTTCGGTAGTGCTCACAAAGACTCCTTCAGGCACGGAGATGACACGATCAGGGAAGCGAAGCGGCCCGTGCGCCCTTCACTGCGCCCCTTTTCACCACGATAGGAATACCACAGTTGCGCCTCGCACACGGTGCAGCGCAGCTTGCCATACACGCGGCGCAAGCCCGCGCGCGCAAGGCGCAGCCGTGCCAGCGCATACAAATCGGCGTACCACTTGCCACTGCCGGGGGCGGGCGTGAACGCGGCTTGCGTCGCCGCGGTTTCAGTCGCGGCCGCGGCGCGCAGAAACGCCGCGCGCACTTCTTCGCCCACCTCGAAATGACAGGGGCCGATGGCGGGCCCAAGCCAGGCGCTCGTGGCAGCAGGATCGCGCAGACGCGCGGCGGTGGCTTCCAGCACGCCCTGGAGCAAACCGCGCCAGCCCGCGTGCGCCACGGCCACTTCCTGGCCGTCGTCGCTGGCGAATAATACCGGCAGACAATCGGCGGTCAGCACGGCCACGGCGACGCCGGGTACGCGGCAATGAATGGCGTCGGCCTCGGGCAGGGGGGCACCGGCCTTGCCTTGCATCTCACTGCCTTGCATCTCACTGCCTTGCACCTCATGCACGGCAATGCCATGCACTTGGCGAATCCATTGCACGCGCAGCGCGCGCCACCCGGTGCGCCGTTCTACCTCGCGCAGCAGCAGTGCGCGATTGTGCGCCACGGCTTGGGGCAGGTCATCCACATACTGGCCGAGATTCAAGCTGGCATACGGCGGTGCACTGACGCCGCCTGCGCGCGTGCTGACGAACGCACGCACCCCCGCAGGCAAGGGCCAGTCCGGTTCGAGAAGAGGCAGTTCAAACTCAGACATCGGGCGCATTGGCGTCATTGGCCAGCGCCGCCAGCAGCGCTTGGAAATCGGCGGGCGGCGCGCTGTCCCAGCTGACGTCTTCGCCGCTGCGCGGATGCACGAAACCCAGGCTGCGCGCATGGAGCGCTTGACGGCGAAACTCCTGCAAGGTGTCGAGCAGCGCAGGCGCCGCGCCCTTGGGCAGACGCAGGCGGCCACCGTACAAAGGATCGCCCACCAGCGGGAAGCCGATGTGCGCCATGTGCACGCGGATCTGATGGGTGCGGCCGGTTTCGAGTTGCAAGCGCAGGTGGCTGTGGCCGCGAAAGCGCGTCAGTACGCGGTAATGCGTTACTGCGTCGCGCGCATCGGCGGCGGTAGACACCGCCCGCTTCTGGCGCTGCGCCGGATGACGCCCCAGCGGCGCATCCACCGTGCCACCGGCAGTCACCACGCCCTGCACCACCGCCTCGTACTGGCGCGACACACTGCGCGCCTGCAATTGCGCCACCAGATCTTGATGCGCCGCCAAGGTCTTGGCCACCACCATGAGGCCGCTGGTGTCTTTATCCAAGCGATGCACGATGCCCGCGCGCGGCAGTTTTTCCAGCGCCGGGCAATGCGCGAGCAAGCCATTGAGCAAGGTGCCTGCGTAGTTGCCCGCCGCGGGGTGCACCACCAAACCGGCGGGTTTATCGAGTACGATCACGCTGCGGTCTTCAAACACGATGTCGAGCGGCAGGGGCTCGGGCGCGAAGGACACACACACCGCTTCTTCCGGTTGCAGGCTCACGAGTTCGCCGCCCAATACTTTGTCTTTGGCCTTGGCCGCCTTGCCGTCGAGCAGCAGTTGGCCGTCGCGGATCCACTCCTGGATTCGCGCGCGTGAGTAATCGGGAAACAGCTTGGCGGCGGCCTGATCCAAGCGCAGGCCTGCGAGTTCTTCGCCAACTTCTTCCTGTAATTCAATGAGTTCTGTCATGCTGCCGCCAATCCGCAGGCACTGGGATGGCCGTTGGAGTAATTCGGGGTGGGTTTTAGTAAACTACGCGGCATTATACAGATGCACTCTCTCTTGGACGTGCTCTCTCTTGGACGTAACTCCCGTGAATCGACTCTTGTTTCCGCTCTCCCTGGCCCTGCTGCTGTTGGCTGGCTGCTCCTCCAATGACGACAAAAACACCGCCACTTCCTCCGAAGAAGCCCTGTACATCGCCGCCACCGGCGCGCTCGATGTCAGCAACTGGGCGCGCGCCATCGCTGTCTTTCAGCAACTCGAAGCCGCCTACCCCTTTGGCCGCTATGCTTCGCAATCGCAGTTGGAACTGATCTACGCCTACTACCGCAACGGCGAACCCGAAGCCGCGCGCGCCGCCGCCGATCGCTTCATTCGCCTTTATCCCGATAGCGCAAGCCTCGACTACGCCTACTATATGAAGGGCATGTCGTTCTACAGCGAAGACTCGCGCATCCTGGGCCGCTACATGCCCACCGACCCCAGCAAACGCGACCCCGGCAAGGCGCGCGAATCCTTCACCGACTTTTCGCAGTTGCTGTCACGCTTTCCGCAATCCCCTTACGCCGCCGACGCCCGCGCCAGAATGGTTTACCTGCGCAACCTGCTCGCCGCGTCCGAAATTCACATTGCCGAGTTCTATATTCAGCGCCAGGCGTATCTCTCCGCGCTGAATCGCGCCCGCTACGTGGTGGAAAACTATCAAGGCGCGCCGATGGTGCCGCGCGCGCTCGAAATCGTCACCGAAATGTACCTGCGCCTGGGCCTGAACGATCTGGCCGATTCCTCACTCGGCATTCTCAAAACCAATTACCCTGATAGCCCGCAGTTGGACAAGAATGGCGACTTCATCGTATCCACGCAAATTACGGACCCTTCATTCCTGTATTCAATGACCTTTGGCCTCGTGGGCTCAAACAAGAAAGACACACCGCTGGCGCCCACCCGGCGCCCCTCGCGCACCGATACGCCTTACCCGCTCGACATTCCCAAGCCCAAGCACGAACGCTCCTGGCTCAACGTGCTCACGCTGGGCCTCTTGGGCGATGATGGCGAAGCCTCAACCAATTAAACGGCAAATTAAACGGCGCGTTCACGGCGTTTGGTGCAAGCCGTCCGTCGTCTTCCCCTTACGTTTTGGGAACTGTGCATGACTTACTGCGTTGCCATCTCGGTGAAAGCAGGCATGGTGTTCTGTTCCGACTCCCGCACCAACGCCGGAGTCGATCAAGTCAGCACCTACAGCAAGATGTTTCGCTTCGATCTGGGGCTAGAACGGCAATTCGTCGTGCTCACCGCTGGCAACTTGGCGACCTCTCAAGCCGTGATCACGCAGTTGCGCAACGATCTGCGCCAGAGCGCACCGCGCACTCTCAACACCGTCACCTCGATCAGCGAAGCCGCGGATTATCTCGGCGACATCAGCCGCGTGGCGCAAGAGAAGCACGCAACGCAGAATTTTTTGGCCAGTTTTCTGCTCGGCGGGCAAATCAAAGGCAGCGAACACGGCATCACGATGATCTACCCCGAAGGCAACCACATCCGCTCCAGCAAGGACACGCCGTTCTTGCAGATCGGCGAAAGCAAGTATGGCAAGCCGATTCTGGACCGTATCATCTCGCTCAATACCGCGCTGGAAAGCGCGGCGCTGTGCGCACTGGTGTCGATGGACGCCACCTTGCGCAGCAATCTCACCGTGGGCCCACCGATCGAAGTGCTGCTGTACCCCGCCAACAGTTTCGACACCCACCGTCATTTCCGCTTTGAAGAAGACAACGATTACCTGCGCGCCTTGAAGAAAAACTGGGACGCCCAACTCGTGGAAGCCTTCAAGCTCTTGCCGCAGATGAATTGGTCCGCCAGTGAAGAGCAGGCGGACGATGATGCGATCTGAGATGAGGCACGCCCGCAAGTACCTCCATGTCTTGAAACCCAGCAAGCCTGCGCTCACAGGTGGCGGCACCATTTTTATGGTATCGTCGTACCATGCAATCCACCCTTGACAAGGCAGGCAGGGTCATCATCCCCGCCGCGATTCGCGCTCACCTCGGGCTGGTTCCGGGGCCGGTGAATATCGTGATCGAAGGCGCAGACGTGCGCATCACGGCCATTGCTCCCAACAAACTCGTCCAGCGCAATGGGCGTACCGTAATCGCCGCCGAGGGGCCGGCGCTCAACACCGACGACATCCGGGAGTTGCGGCTTGCCGACCAACGCTGATCTACTCCTGGACACCAGCGCAGCCATTGCCTTGGTCGCGCCAACGAGCGAAACGCACGCAGCCGTCATGAAGCGCACACGCGGTGCGACACTTGGCCTAGCAGGGCACGCTGCATTCGAGACTTATTCAGTACTGACGCGCCTACCTGGCGCCTTGCGCTTGAATGCTGCTGGCGCGCGCTCGGCCATAGAGGCGAATTTTCCCGCCAGCGTCTTTCTCACGCCAAGCCAATCGGCCCGCGCTTTAGCGACGCTGGCCGAAGCAGGCATTGCCGGTGGCGCTGTCTATGATGGCTTAGTAGCCTTGGCCGCAGCAGCCTCGGGCATCGTGCTGCTATCCTGTGATCGGCGCGCTTTGTCGACTTATACCGCGCTATCGGTTCGAGTTGAGGTGATCTGACTGAACCTAGAGCGGTTTTGATTCAAAGGCTGACACTCTCAGTTCGCGAAAGTCTTCTCCCCCAACCCCAACCCAGGAACCTGCGTTATAAATTCCCCTCCTGTGGAGGGGTGCCCGCAGGGCGGGGTGGTG
>JAIRJU010000102.1 GCA_031260485.1 Pseudomonadales bacterium
AGACGAATTGCGTGAACTTTTGCCCGACATCGACTTCATCGGCACCGAGAACGCCCTCGCCTTTCGCATCCTGCTGGCCACCTGCGTGCGCGGCATCGAGCTGGTGCGCGCCAAGAAAGAGCACGTTTTCCTCGACCAGGGAATCTGGTGGGTGCCTGAAGAATCGGTGAAAACCCGCCGCGGCTTTTTGGTGCCGCTCACGCCTGTTGTCGTCGCGTGGTTCCGCAGACTGTTCGCGCTGTCGGGAGATTCCCTCTACGTGCTGCCCACCCGCAACGGACGCCGGCGGCGCACCCGCGGCGATACCCACGTCGGCAAAACCACCCTGTGGGCCGCGCTGCGCCGCGCCTTTGCCCGGCACGACATCGAGATTCGCAAGTTCACCCCCCACGATACCCGCTCCACCGCCAAAGGCCATTTGCGCAACATGGGCGTCTCCTGGGAAGAATCCGAAGTGGCGCTCAACCACAAGCTCGGCGACCTGGACGACATCTACGATGTCCGCGAAGAACGGCCCGAACGGCGCGAGGCGCTCGAAAAGTGGTGCGAGTTCATTATCGCTTGCGAAACCGGCGCTCCCACGCCCGCGTTCGTCAAACCCACGCCTAACAACAAGCTCATCCATCTGTTCACAAGAAGGGAGACGCAAGCGCTTATGTAGCAGGGAGCGTTTCGTGACAGGAGACGTTTGGGTAGCTATCAAGGTAGCTAATTGCCTAAATCCTCGAATAAATAAAATTAAGCTATTGAAATTAAAAAATAAAAATTTCACGTTGAGCTTGTGACAGCGACAGTGACTCTGATTCCGACAGCGATTCCGATGCAGACAGCGACTCGGATTCTGACAGCGATAGCGACGCCGATTCGGATAGTGACAGCGATTCCGACGCGGATAGTGATAGCGATAGTGACGCCGATTCGGATAGCGACGCCGACTATCACGCGCCCGATATCGCGCTAGAACACGACACAGGCTTCGACGATCACGACAAGATCACCTACGATGGCACCTTGTTGGTGGGCGTCGATGGGCATGAGCTGCCTGCGGGCCATCATGCGGAATACTCGATTGATGACGGCAAAACCTGGACGACGGCCTTGCCGGATTGGCAGCAGGGTGAAAACACCGTGCTGGTGCGGCAGGGCGACGATGACGGCAGGTACTCCGGGGCGACGGCATTCACCTTTATCTTTGATTCGGAAATCGAGGATCTTGGCATCACGCTGAGCGTGGATTCCGGCGCGTCCAACAGCGATCACTACACCAACCAAGGCGCCTTGACCTTGAGCAAGGTCGAGCACAGGGATTATGGCGATGGCGTCATCCACGATGCTGTCGTGGAATATGCGCTGGACTATGACCCCAACAACCCCAGCGCCGCTACCTGGCTGCCTTGGCCGAGCGACGACTTCGCGTCGGCAGCGGTCGAGGGCAGGAACGAGGTGTGGGTGCGGCAGACCGATGTTGCTGGCAACGTGTCGCAGCCAACCGGGATTGTCTTCACGCTGGATTTGCACGCGAACAGCCCGGCCATCATCACGGCGTATGACCATGCGGATCTGATTCAGGGCGTGATCCACGACGGCGCCTTTACCGAAGATGCCGCGCCGACGCTTTCCGGCGGCGGTGGCGAGGCGCATAGCCTCATCCGGGTTTATGACGAGGTGCGCGGCCTCTTGGGCACGACCACGGCCGATGCCAATGGCAACTGGGCCTGGACGCCGCCAGCGGATCTCGCCGATGGCACCTACGTGATCCGGGTGACCAGCGAGGATCTGGCGGGCAATGTGAGTCAGCCCTCCAATGCGCGTACCTTCATCATTGATACGCTCAAGCCAAGCGCGATCCCCACGATCACCAGCCTTTATGACGACGTGTTGCCGGTTATCGGCAATGTGGTCAATGGCGGGGTGAGCAACGATCCGACACCGAAGCTCAGCGGCACCGCAGCCCCCAACACCATGGTCGAGATCCGCGAGGGCGCCATCATTCTCGGCAGAACCCGCGCGGATGGCAGTGGCAATTGGAGCTTTACCTCAAACGAGCTAAGCGATGGTGAGCACATCTTCACCGCGGTGATCCTGAGTGCCTCGGGTATTGCTGGCGACGCTTCGGCGCCGTGGGCGGTGACTATCGTTACGGCGATCGAGGCGCCGGTGATTACGTCCATTACGCCTGATAATGGACCGATTGGTTTACCAGGATCTGGTGCGGACTTCATCACCAATGTCAAACAGCCGGTGCTCAATGGCCTGGGGCTTCCTAATGTCACCGTCAGTGTTTACTTGGAAGGCGTTTTCCTCGGTACGGCGCTCGCCAATAATCTTGGTGAATGGTCGTTCAATTTGCCCGTGCTCAGCGAGGGTGTGCACCGCTTCACCGCGCAGCAAGCGGGCCCCAACGGCAACACGTCGCTGCCTTCCGCGCCCCGCAGCGTGACAATCGACACCGTGGCGCCAACCGCCACCGTTTCGCCGGAGTCCATCGCCAATCCAGTGACGCTGGGGAATCAAACCTACCCCTCGATCGCCAAGCTGCCGGGCGGCGGCTATGTGGTCGGCTGGCGCGATGCCAATCTGGGTTCCGGCTTGCAAATTTACGATGCCACCGGCAACCGGATTGGGCAGCAGGTCAGCCACAAGAGTGAGGGCACGACGTTTATTAGTCGCGGCTCTGTCATCACCACGCTAAACAGCGGCAACATCGTGCAGACGTATTGGGCGAGCGGCACTACTTTGGCGGATGTCTATTACCGGATTTATTCGCCCTCTGGCGATCTGATCAAGAACACCGCGGTGCTGAGTTCAGCGAACAACGGTGTGGAAATCTGGGTAACTGTTACGCCGCTAAGCGGCGGTGGCTTTGTGGCCGCCTGGTCAAGCTCGATCAGTGGCAGTTTCTATGAAATCCATACCCGCGTATTCAATGCCAGCGGCACCGCGCTTGGGAATGACATTGTGGTCAGCCAGGCGCAGTCTTCGGTAACAGGCGATGCCTGGTCGGGCAAGATCGCGGCCTTGAGTAACGGCGGCTTCGTTGTCACCTGGACCGTGGCGGCGAGCGGCGGCAATGGCTTGGATGTTTACGCGCAGCGCTACAGCGTTAGCGGTTCGACGGTGACGGCGCAGGGTTCCATCACCCGGGTCAATGTCACCACGGCGGGCGATCAGGCCAACGCGGAGGCTGTCGGCCTGGCTGACGGCAGCTATGTGATCGCCTGGCAAGGCCCCGATGGCGATGGCAGCGGCCTCTATTTCCGGCGCTTCAGCGCCAACGGGACGGCGCTCGATAGCAGCGATCAGTTGATCAACGTTACCACCGCCGGTAATCAGTACTTTCCGCAGGGGAGCAACTTCTCTCCGCTCACCGATGCTGGCGGCACCGCGATCACGGCGCTGGCCAATGGCGGCTTCGCGGTGGTGTGGACGTCGCAATATCAAGACGGCTCGGGCTTTGGCACCTACCTGCGGCTATTCAACGCCTCCGGTAGCGCGGCCACGCCTGAGATCCTGATCAATACCACGACAGAAGGCGATCAGTATTCCCCCGTCATCACCGCCTTGGCCGATGGCCGCTTGGCGGTGGCCTGGGTTGCCGCGGGCCAAGATGGCTCGGGCGAGGGCATCATTCAAACCCTCTTCAACGCCGATGGCAGCAAGATCAACCCCATCGCCAACGTGTATATCGATGAAGATCAACTGCTCGGCGAGGCAGTGCTCAGCTTCGCCGCTGGATCGGTGGCGCCAGAATTCCGCCTCAACGGTAATCTGGTGGCCTTCAGCGCCATCAAGAACGTCTACGGCATCGACGTGACCTGGGACGCCAGCGCCAGCAAGCTGATTCTGACCGGCGCCGCCAACGGCGCCGCGTATGAGCGCGTGCTGCATCTGGTGACGATCGCCACTACCCAGAGCAATGTCAGCCTTCTTGTCACCGATCTCGCCGGCAACCAGGCCGCGCCGCTCGGCGGCCTGGAAGTGCACGCGCCAGGCGCCGCCGCCGCCACGCCCGCGCCCACGCAGAGTGTCACCATCGCCAGCGTCTACGCGACCGACGGCGCGCACCCCGGCAATGTGAGCCACAACGGCACTACTGACGACCTCAGCCTGAGCCTTAGCGGAACGCTCTCCGCGCCGCTCAGCGCGGGTCAGGCCGTTTTGATCTACGACAACGGCACGCTGATCGGCACCGCCACGGTAAGCGGCACCGCCTGGACCTCCCAATACCAGGTCTTCGCCGAAGGCGATCACAGCTACACCGCGCGCGTGATCGACCTGACCGGCGCTCAGGGTGGGCTGTCGTCCGCTTATGTCGTACACATCGTGCTGGATGTGCCGGTTATCGACGCCATCATCGACAACTACGCTCCGGTGCTGGGCACGGTCAGCCAGGGCGGCTTTACCAATGACGCCAAGCCGGTGATCTCAGGCCACGGCAACGCGGGTGCTGTTCTGAATGTGTATAACAACGGCGCACTGGTCGGCTCCACCACCGTCGATGCCAGCGGGCATTGGGCGCTGTTGCCGTCGGTCAACCTGGTCGAAGGCAGCCACAGTTTTACGACGGCTTACGTTGTCGCCACCACCGGCCTCGTCGGCGCCAGTTCCTCCGCCTACACCGTGACAATCGACCGCACCCCGCCAGAGGCGCCCGTGATCGTCAGTATCACCGATGCGGCGGCAACGTCGCTCATGCCCGGTGCAACGGTGGGTTCTTCCACCATTACCCTGGGGGGGACGGCGGAAGCCGGCGCCGTCATCACACTCCACGACGGCGACACATTGCTGATCCCGGCCACGCTCATCAAGGCCGATGCCAGCGGTCAATGGACCTACACGACGCCGGTGCTGCTCGATGGCGAACACAACTTCAATGCCACCGCCACAGACGCCGCGGGCAACGTCAGCACGCCGTCCCACGGTGTCGCGCTGGGCATCAACACCTCACCGCTCGATGCGCCGATCATCTATGCCATCCTCGACAACGTTGGCCCGGTGCAGGGCAATTTCGTCAATGGCAGCGAAACCGACGACACCACGCCGATGCTGTACGGCACCGGCGCCTATGCCAACGGCACCGTGCGTGTGTTTGATGGAATGACGGTGCTGGGCGAGGTGACAGCGGATGCCAACGGCAACTGGACCTACACGCCCACGCTCACCAACCATCAAACCGTGATTCTCTCTGCGGCCAACGTGGTCAAGGGCGTAGAAGGCCCGCACGCCGGAAGCTGGACGCTAACCGTCAACACCGACGCCCCGGCGGCGCCGACGATCACCCAAGTGTTCGATAACGTGCTGGAGATGTTTGGCACCATCCTCGATGGCGGCATGACCAACGACGCGCGGCCCGTGGTTTCAGGCACGGGCGCGGTGCCCAACGGGGTGGTCAATCTCTATGACACCGCCTCTGGCAGCACCACACTGATCGGCAGCGCCATTGCTGATCAGAGCGGCCACTGGGCGATCAACATTGCCCACACCCTGAGCGATGGCCCGCACAGCCTGAGCGTAACGGCGATGAGCCTGGACGGCGTTGAAAGCACGGCGGCATCCCCTGCCTACAGCTTCACCGTGGATACCGCCCCGCCACCCGCGCCAACCTTCACCCTGGGGCCAGACACCGGGCTCTTCAACAACGACGGCATCACCAACGCTGCCGCGCAAACGCTCAGTGGCGCCGCCAACTCCACCGAAGGCAAGGCTACTATCTCGCTCTACGACGGCCTCACGCTGCTTGGCACCACGACCGCCGCTGCCGATGGCAGTTGGAGCTTCACCACCACCACGCTCGCAGACGGCGCGCATACGCTCTATGCCACCGCGATGGACGCGGCCGGCAACGTCTCCGAGCGCAGCGTGGTTCACGGCATCACGGTCGATACCGTGGCACCAACGGTGAACATTAGCGACTTTACGGTCAATAACTTCCTCCCCAACAGCCAAACCCAGCCGCAGAGTACCAAGCTCGTGGGCGGCGGCTATGTCACGGTGTGGACCTCGGCCTATCAGGACGGCTCGGGGCTCGGCGTCTACCTACAGCGCTTCGATGCCGCGGGGAATCCGAGCGGCGTTGAAACGCGCGTGAACACGCAAACCGCGAATGACCAATGGCGGCCAGCGGTGGCCGCGCTGACGGATGGCTCGTATGTGGTGACTTGGCAATCAGCGCTGCAAGACGGCAGCGGCCTTGGTGTCTACATGCAGCGTTTCAATGCCGATGGCATCGCGCTCGGCAGCGAGACGCGGGTGAACACCTACACCACGGGCGATCAACTCGCACCGCAAGTCGTCGCCTTGACGAACGGCGGCTATGTCGTGGGCTGGAACTCGGTCGGGCAAGCTGGCAGCTCCACCAACGACTCAGCCTACTTCCAGATATACGACGTCAACGGCGCCAAGGTTGGCGCGGAAACCCGTGTCAACAGCAGCACCAGCAACAGCGAAAAGTTCACCAGTATTACGGCGCTCAGCGGCGGCGGTTTCGTGGTGACCTACTTTACCCAGCTACTGCCTGCCTTCGGTTATTTCAAAATCTACAACGCGAGCGGCACAGTCGCCAAGACCGACACCAAGCTGGTGGCCCCCGATAGTGGTGGGCTGCTGTTCTACACCGCCACCGCCTTGGCCAGCGGCGGCTTCGCCACGGTGCAGGGCAGCGCCGAAGGCGGCGTGAATCTGCAAATTTACAACGCCTCGGGCACCTTGCAGGGCAGCGCCGTACCGCTGAGCATTCCCCCCAGCAACATGGTGCAGCTCGCCAACGGCGACATCGCCATGGCCTGGGCGTCAAGCAACGTCGTGCGTGTTCAGTTGGCGCAAGCCAATGGCAGTTTGATCGGCACTGCACTCACGATCAGCCATGACCCCGCGCACGACAATGCCGCGCCGGTCATCACCGCGCTGCCCAATGGCAACTTCGTTGTCAGTTGGCAAACCAATGCGGGCGGCACTTACGACATCGTGCAGCACCTCTTTGCGGTGAGCGGCACGGCAAGCGCTCCGGTGATAACGCCAATCAACCAAGTGTCCGAACTGCACTTGAGCGACGCCAACGCGCTGGCAGACGCGAGCCTCACCTTTGGCGCCGCCTATGGCGCAAGCACAGCGCCGCCAAGCTTCCACGACGCGGCAGGCAATACGCTGACTTACGCACAGATTCAGGCGAATTACGGCATCGCAGTAACGTGGAACAGCGGCAGCGGCGCGCTCACGCTCGCGGGCGCTGCCAGCGCGGCGAGCTATGAAACTCTCCTTCACATGCTCAACGTGGGCGGCACTGCCAGCCTTACGGCGAGCCTCAACGTGGAGGACATTGCTGGCAACACCACCACCGTGAACGGCATCACCGTGGACCCTGGCAACAACGTCGCAAGCAGTTCCTCTGCCGTGCAGATGAGCAGCGACACACTCAAGGTCGCAGATACCGGCATCAACCTCGACCTCGACAGCGTGAAGAGCAGCGAACCCAGCGATCCTGGCAGCAGCAGCCACAACACGCTCAGTGTCAGCTTGCAAGATGTACTGAACATTCCAGATACCACAGCGCCGCAGTTACAGGCAATGGCCGATGCCCCTGACACCCTGAAAACTTCTGATGGCTTTGCCCAGGCAGACACCGCCGTGGTGAACAACGCGAACTTCGACGTGTGGCACGCCAACGCCGGTGCCGATCTGGCAACGCTGCTTCTGGAACAAGATATTCATGTGCAACCTGTCGCGTAGTCGCGTAGGGCGGGTTTTAACCCGCCACCTGGGCAATGGCGGGGCAAGCCCCGCCCTACCTGGCCAAGGCCATGATTAGTAACCATTCAGCACAAAATTCAAGCGCTGCACCTCCCCCCGCTCCCGCGAGCGGGGTGAAGCAGCGCATTACAGGAACTCTACAATGAAACCCTTTTTCACTTCTTCCCACGCCACTCCCCTGTTGGCGCTTGCCACATTGCCCGCCCTGCTCACGCTCGGCGCCTGCACCACCACCTACAGTTGGCGCGAAGTGCCCGGCCCCGTATACCCCGCGCTGCGCGCTCAACAGGCTGTCACTACGCAAGCGCCAACTCCGCTGGGGACGGAAGCGGAGTTCGTGGCTTATGCCAGCGATCGCGTGTTCTTCGATTTTGACAAATCGGTCATAAAACCCGATGCCATCGCCACGCTCGACAAGCAAGCCGAATGGCTCAACCGCTACCCCAATGTCACCGTGCGCATCGAAGGCAACACCGACGAAATCGGTACGCGCGAATACAACCTCGCGCTGGGCGAACGCCGCGCCAACGCGGTACGCGCCTACCTGATGAGCAAGGGCATCGCGCAAGCCCGCTTCTACACGGTTTCCTACGGCGAAGAGCGCCCCATCGAGCAACCCGGCTCAGCAGCGCGCAACCGCAACGCCAGAACCGTGGTGATTTCCACCGCAGGGCAATGACGCGCGCTGTGTGTTGCCGGAAATCACTTTTTCCACGGGGATACAACTTTTCACGGGGATGCAACATGGCGCCTCTCCCCACCCTCGCTTGCCCATTGCAGGTAGAGGGTTTTTTCTATCGACAGCACAACCCCATGTAATATAAGGTTCGCAGGGTAGTAACAGTCCAAACGGTTTTAGCCACCCCTCCCCCCATCCCACCTAGTGGGGGAGGGGTTTTTTTGAGGGCTAGCTCATGGGATAC